>JAAYYJ010000021.1 GCA_012515455.1 Oligosphaeraceae bacterium | reverse complement strand
GGATACGGCTCAGTCTGGGGGTAGCTCTGGGTCCACAGGTCCTTGCCGTCCGGTGCTACCGCGGTGGCCTCCAGAGAGGCTACACCACTGGCGTCAAACGCCAGCCATTTGAGCAGGTCCGGCTTGTCCTGCTCATCCGGCAAGCCATGAATAAACAGATCGTCCAGGGAGAGCAGGTCCCGGTCGCCAACTCTGCGCCAGCGGAATTGCAGATTCTTAATATGCAGTTTGGACAAGTTATCGCTGGTTACACCGCAGTCCAGGAACATCTGCCGGACATTGAAGCTGAAATTCTGCCAAATCTGAGCCTGCCAGGTAAAAGTCTGCTTCCAATTCAATTCCGGGAGCCGGCGCCGGGGATTGCCCAGGGTAATGGTGTACTTCTTGTCATCGGTAGTTTCCAGCACCACCTGAACAACCATATCTTCTTTAACTGTCGGAAGCTTCATTCGGAAAGACAGGCTGGGGAAGCGGTCGGGTTGCCAATCCACCGGCAGGACTATACTGGCATTTCCCCGTTGCACCCGGCAGGTCAGGAAGGGCGACTGGCCCAGCTGGTGCGAGATGCCCAGCTCGACCTTGCGCTCCGGCGGATCGGTTTCGAACACGACATCGTTAGTGCGATACCCCTCCCAGTTGTGGCATACTTTGACGCTGGTCGCGAAGTCCAGAGAATACCAGGACGGCCCGGTATGGTCCGCTGCATAATCCACTTTCACCGGTATGCTGTACTTCGGCAGGGCATTGCCGGCGCCATCCAGAAGATTGTCGAGCACGAAATCAATGACCTCGCCGTCGCTGCTCTTAAACAGCGCATTGCGGAAGATGAAGGGATAATTCAACTTCAGGACATCACTCTGCACAGAATGCGCATAAGCACTGCTCCAGGTGGGAATTTTCAGGTCGCGGCCCTGGAGCTGGAAAGTGGCCTGGTCGATGCTCCAAGGTGCGCCGCCGGAAGACTGCAACTCAATTTGCAGGACTTTGCCGTTGTGACTGGGGTCCTTAGACTCCACCATGCGGTGCTGGATTTGCAGCGCTTGGCGGTCGAGCAGGAACGGCACATCGCTGACTGCCGATTCCAGCCCCAGACTATCCGCGGCCTTGAACAGCAGGTGGTACACACCATCGGACAAATTATCCAGAGCGGGTGTGATGGCCTGTCCGGGAGTATGCTTCTGCCAGAACAAGGCCGCCTGTTCATCCGGTGTCAGCTCCCAGTACGGCCGGTCAAGAGCAAGCAGAGCGGAAAACACCGCAGCCACTCCGTCGGCATCCGCATATTCCGGGGTGCAGGTCAGTTGCCCGGCCTCGCGGACCGCAGGTCCGAAGACCAGGTCATCGAAGTGGATTTCGCTGAACAGTCCGGTCTGATCGACTCCGCTTTGCGAGCGCAGCTGGAAATAGTCAGGCAGGAAGCGTATGGCTGAATAGGGCTGGCGCACAAATGCGTCGCTGACCACGCCCAGCCAGGTATGCCACTGCTGATCCAGGCGGAATTCGGGCGCCAGGCGCACCTGCACGGTACCATCACGCCGGTCCTCGGGGGACATCGCGGCGGCGTGGTGATTGCTGAAGAACAGGCTGATATGGGCCATGTCAGAGGCGCGGTAGCGGCATTGAAAGACGGGATATCGAGCCAGGGAAAAGTTCAGGCTGTGGGAGTGGCTCAGGCGTTCGGCGGCACCCTGGTTCTGGACTGACAAATAGCGTCCCTGCAGGGGGTCGCCGGCCATTTCCCGCATCCGGGTGGTCTCTCGCGGGCGACGCTGCAAATCCTCGTAATTCAGAAAGAATGGCGTCAGGCCGGACAATTTGGTCAGCACGGGCGGGGCGTTCCTGCGCCCCGCTTGGGCTGCCAGACGCACGGTCTTCTCACCCGTGCCGGGATCGACAGTCAGACTGAGTTCTCCGGCAGCCAGGGCTGCCGTCAAAGCGGCGGCAGGCGGCAGGCGCAGCAGGATGCTCTCGCTGTTGTCGCGCTCCGGCGCAATCTCCTTTCCGTCAAAGAGCACTTTGGCGCGCGCGAAACGCGGGTCTGGGTAAGGCGCGGTGGCGGTAAGGCGCACGGCCTCGGGCTCCTGCTCATCCCAGGCCAATGAGAACTCCACTTGTGCCGGCAGTTTAATCCAGAACAGGTCCTGAATCAGAGCTTGCCGGTCTTTGCGGAAGAGCAGACAGACGTGATTGAGCCCCTCGCGTTCCTCGTCGAGCAGGCGCTGGCGCAGTTCCCCGGCATTCTGGGTACGGCCCCAGAACTGCTCATTCCAGGGATAGCGCGCGTAAATGCTGGCACCTGCGGGGAGAGTAATCTGGGGCAAGGAATAATAGACCGGCTGGAGTCTCCGCAAGGCATAGCCGTCGCCGGGGACATTGCCGGCAATGCCGCTGGCCTGGAAATCGAGCTGCTCTATCCCCAGGGCGTTGATCGACACACCTCGTCCGGCAGTGAGATTATCGCCTTGGCGGAGTCGCGATGGTATCCAGGCAAAGACATCCTGGAAGTCGCGGTGGTCCGGGGCGATATGGTCCAGTCCCGGGATCTCGGTACTGCCGGTCAGTTCCCAGGTACCGCTGCTGAATGTCGGTCCGCTGAGGTGGTGGAAGTAGTTGTTTTTGGCCACCACCACAGCCTTTTCACTCATCGGCCCGGTGATGTAACTGAAATTCAGGCGGGCCTGGCGGGTGCGTTTGAGCTGGAAAAACCAGCCTGCGGTATTATCCAGCAGCGTCCCCGGCAGTCTGCTCTGCAGGAGCATCGCTCCGCCGCCTAATTCATTGCGCAGGAACAGCGCGCCGGCGTTCTGGGAAAATGCGCTCAGGGTGCTCTGTCCCACCGGGTCGGACAGGGTCCAGTTTTCGGGCGCGAGGGTATCGACCGGCAGGGCGCCAATACACGCTCCGGCGAGCGCTCCCGCCTCCTCGACCTGCGCGGGTGGCGTCTCAGCGCCCGGTTCCGGGGCATGCAAAGGCAAGGCCCGGACCGGGAACTCTCTGGGTCTGACATCCTGGTAGGTTATTTTGATTTGAGCCAGGGTTATACTGTGGGCAAAGGTCCAGATGCCCACCAGGCCCTGCTTGAGGGCATCCGGGTCACGGGTCTCAAAGATTTTTTCGTCATCGAAATAGTACTCGAGCTTGTCACCGATCAGCCGGACTTTGATATAGAACCAGGCACCGTGAATGGGGCGTCCTTCCGAGATCAAGGGGTTGAGGACCTTCCGCATCATGCCCTTGCGGGTCCTGGGCACGAGATACGCATCGCTCTCACCAATGATGCGGCCGTTGCGGTAAAAGCGGCTCCAATTCTGGGAGCGGTTGTGGTCCCATTCAGTGCAGTTGAAGGAGTAGCCGCTGGATGGGGTCAGGTCTGCGGCCATGATGGTGCAATTCAAGTTCCCGGCATCGCTGTAAAAACCGTGCCTGGTCCCGGCGTAGAATTCCAGGGTCATATTACCCGAGAATATCTGCTTGCGCCAGAATGCCCCCAGTCCATCCGGGGCCTCTCCGATCATGTGTGACCAGCTCGGTGTGCATTGGAAGCGGTTGATGATCTGCCAGTCACCGCCGGCGGCCAGCCAGCTGTAGGGCGATTCGTTGAAGAATTCATCGATGATGTTGCTGCGCGTCACTTTGCTGCGGGCCAGATCGGTGATGGCCAGCCCCCTGGCCATCACCCTGGTACCGCGTTTGCAGAGCGGCGTGGCCAGTCGTTCCCGCAGGACCGTCTGGTCAGCCAGGGTCACCCAGACCAGATATCCCTCGCAGTGCAAGATGTAGAGCGGCTCCTGCCCTGCCTGGGAAGATGGTGGCAGCGGGCAGGAGCGCAGCACCGGCCCCTCCCGGTCCGGTTCGTGCAGGGTCAGCCATAAGGTATTATCCTTGACGGCCAGGCTCAGGGCGCCGGTTTTTTCGCCATCCGGGACCGCGACCTGCACTTCGGAGCCGGGCTTGGCCGGCAGGCGCAATGAGAAGTCACCGAAAAAATCCCCCTTATGCCAATAAGCGCCCTCCCCTCCGGCCACCCACTGTCCTTCCGGCGAGGCCCAGTGGCGCATAAAGTTATCGCTCTGGAACACGGGATTTTTCTGTTCCTGTTCGATGAAAATCTCCCTCTGCCGCTGCAGTGCGAGCTGGCTGAACTGCGCTGCGCTGCCGCGGTCCAGCCAGATGCCGGCGGCGCCGGCCAGCGTCGTGGGCACTTCCCAGGCGGTCAGGAGCGTGCGGTCCAGCAGGAAGCGCAGTCTGCCCGGTTCGGTGGCATCCAGCATCAGCTGGAATTCCGGCGGGAGGTCCGGGATGGGGAACGACTCAAGTTCCTGCTCCGCGCCGGCATCGATCTGCAGCAGCCTGGCGCGGCAGGCGCCTTGCCGGCTTTCGAGGACCAAGCGGTAGTGCGCCTGCTGTTCCTTGCCGCAACCGGCCAGGACGCCCAGCCGGAAATCCTTCCCCGCCGGTTTTGCCTAGAAGGAAAAGACTCCGGTATGGTTATGGGGACGCCCCAGGATCAGGTACTCCGGCTGTCTTTTGGCCTGAGCCAGCAGTAAGGTCTGGTCGTCTGGCGTGCCTGGGAACAGAATCCCGGGGCGCTGATAAAATCCGCCGCTGTGCTTCCAGGCTTGAAAACGGATGTCTCCGACGGTGGCTAAATCAATGTGATTGATGCTGCGCAGTGCTACATCATCAAAACGGATCTCATTATCGGTATTGGCATAAAAGCCGATCTTGCCTCCTGGCGGCAGGCTATTCTTGACCCGGAACACTTCATAGCCGTCCAGGTATGCGATAATCTGATCATCGACGACTTTAAGACCCGGCTGATACCACTGCCGCTGATACAACGGCGTCTGCGCCCGGGCCAGATATGTCCGCTGCCCTTGCCGGCTGTGCCAGAGACGGATTTCCCGCTGGTCCGGCTGCGTGCCGGTAAGCAGCAACGTCAGTGCATAGAAATCCTCATTGGCGGGCTTCTCGGCGTTTTCTTCTGCCGCAGATTCTTCTGAGCGGTAGAAGAAAACAATCCCCGCCTCGCCCTTATCCAGCTGCATTGAACCGGTCAAGTGATAGTTGCCGAAGAATTCATACCCAGTGACGATGACCGCATCCTTG
>JAAYYJ010000205.1 GCA_012515455.1 Oligosphaeraceae bacterium | reverse complement strand
ATGTCCACAAAGCGACCTTCATGCCCGTCTTCTCGCACCAGCGCCGCAACAGAGCGTCCTCCTCAACATTCTCCCGTCGGTTCTTGCCCAAGCCCTTAACCGCCAGCTGGACCAGCACGTTGTCGGGCAGGTCGATATCGGGGATGTCTTTGCTGATGCCATAGGCCATCTGGGTCACGAAGCCGTCGCTGCCGGCTGCCTGCACCCTGCCGGCGACCTCCGCCGTAAAACCCCAGAGCGCATTATTCATCCTACGCAGTTCCTCCGGAGTCCAGTCGGAATAGCGCCTGCCGCCGCGGGCCACCGGCTGGCATTTGTCGCAATGGCACCAGTACAGGTAGTCATTGGGCATAACGCAGAAGAATCCCGGGCTGGCGACGTTTACCGACCAGTTTTTGAGTCCGCGCTGCTGGGCTGAGGCCAGGCGTTCCGCATCCGTGGCAGCGCTCAGGTAATCCCTGGCATCCTGGAAGGCCACCTCGCGGATGCCGCTGTTCAGACAGAGCTGTTCAGAATGTTCAGTGGTAGTGATACTGCCATCCAGACGCCGTCCGTCTTCCATCAAGGCGAAGTATTCCGGGTGGTTGGCCGCGAAACGGCGGGGCAGCTCAAGATAAGCCAGTCCGTGACAGAAGGGAATGGGTCGTTCTTCCAGGCGCAGGCGCAGGATATTCAGGTTATTGGTCTGCACGCCTTGATAGGTCTTCTCGTCGTACCAGCGGCAGTCGCTGCCGTTGTAGTATTTACGCATGGTGCAATCTGGTCCGTCGACGATGGCGATGCGTTTCGGCAGATAGATGGCGTCCCGGTGCGGGATGATGGTCCCGAATTCCCCCGGGAAATAGAATCTGGCACCGACGAAACGCTCCAGGAAATCATAGACCGCGGAGAGCGTGCCCCGCTTATAACACTGCCCCCAGCTGTTCTGAGCAGGATAACGCTCTTCGGAATCGCGCCCGGCCAAAAAGACCCGGTTCCCGCGGCGGTGGATATAATATCCCTCATCGGGCAAGAGATTGAGATTCAGCCCGGCCTCCTGGAGCAGCGGGTTATTGCCCAGGATCAGCGAGAGTTCCTCCTGGCCGATGCTTTTCTGCACCGGCACCGTGCTGCCTGTGGACTGTTGGAGCACCGCCTGCAGCTCCGCAGCAGCGAATTCCAGCAGCCGCGTGCTCTCAGGAACCACAATGGCCAGTTTCCGCACTGGAGTAGCCTTTCCTGATACTGAAATGCAGCGTTGGTAATAATCATCCGAAGCACAGGACAGCAAGAACAACCCCGTTCCGAGCAGCAACAGCACTCTCAGGCTCTTCATGGCGATTACTCCTTCCGGTGGATGGTAACTCAATAACCTTTCAACTGCACATTCCCGGCGATCTCCTGATAGCCGGAAGGTTCCAGCGAAAACGATCCGCGCCCGCCGCTGAGACGCGGCAGCGCTTTACCGAAACCGAACATCTCTGCCAGAGGCACCTCGCAGAGAATCTTGCGGATGGACCCCAGCTGATGGATGTCGCGGATAATCGCCCGGCGCGGCTGCAGGTACATGCTGATTTCACCGATGGTGTCTTCCGGAGCCAGGATTTCCAGGTTCATCAATGGCTCCAGAACGATGGTGCCGACATTCCGGAACGCCTGGTCAATGGCCTCCAGAATTGCACCGGTGACGCTGCCAGGGGTGGTGGTCTCCTGATTGAATTTCAGGCGGGTAATCTCGGCTTGCACATAGATCATCGGATAGCCCTTCAGACCGCCGGTGCGCAGACCGTCATTCAAGGCCTGTTCCGCCGCAGCCATCAAGACCTTCGGGATGCTGCTGTCACGAGTGGCGTTGCGGATCACAAAAGTCTCTCCGCCTCTGGGCAGAGGCGTGAATTTAACCGACACCTCGGCGTACAGCTGGGTGTCACCCAGGAGCTTGGAAAAGACCACGTTGGTCGCGGTCTCGCCGGCCAGGGTCTCACGATAGGCGACCCGAGGCTCGCCGACCCGGATTTCCACCCCGAAATCGGTGCTAACCCGTTTCAGGCTGACCTCCAGATGCAACTCGCCCATGCCGGAGACGAGGCGTTGGCCGGTGTCCTCAGCCGTCGAACGCTTCAGAGTCTGGTCCTCACGGCAGAGCATGGTCAAGGCCTCGTCGAGCTTGTCCTTGTCTTTACTCAAACGCGGCTCCACAACCATCGAAATCACTGGCTCGGGGAAGGAAATTTTTTCGAAAGCCAGGAGTCGGCGGGCTTCGCAGAGCGTGTCCCCGATGCCGCAGTCCTTCAAACCAGCCAAGCCCACGATATCACCGGGTCCGGCACTGTCGATCTGCTCGGTGCTCTTGGCGTAGACTTTGAAAATCTGGCGGGTGCGCACCTTTTCCTGGGTCCGGGAGTTCACCAGTTGCATATTCGGTGCCAAGGTCCCGGCATAAATGCGCAGGTAGAACAAATCCGCCGTGGCAGAGGCATTGATTTTAAAAATAAACCCCGCGAATGGCTCAGCCGGATCTGGCGCCACGCTGATTTCATCACCGGTTTTCACCGAGAAGGCTTTGTAGCTCTTGCTATCCAGGGGTGACGGGAGGTACTCTGTGACTGCATCGGCCAACGGCTGGATGCCCAGATTGCGCTTGGCGCTGCCCAGGAAGACCGGCACCAGCTGCCGGGTGATGGTCAGGCGGCGGATTTCCCGGCGCAGCAGCTCCACGTCCGGGCTCTCGCCTTGCAAATACAACTCCGCTACCGCATCGGAGAAATCTGCGACCTTCTCGACCAGGCGCTCGAACGACTCCTGACAGACCTGCTGCATCTCCGGCGGCAGCGGCTGCCTGGTAACCAGTTCGTGGTTCTCGCCGCCGAAGATGATTTGTTCACCGCTGAGCACATCGATGATGCCGGCAAAAGCGCTCTCCTCGCCGATGGGCAGCTGCATGGGCAGCGCGCAACCGGAGAATTTCGCGTTGATCTGGTCGATGACGTTTTCAAACGAGGCGCCGATGCGGTCCATTTTATTGACGAAGGCGATTTTCGGTACCTGGTAGTTATCGGCCTGATGCCAGACCTTCTCGCTCTGTGCTTCCACGCCCTCGACGGCGCTGAAAATCACCACTGCGCCATCGATGGCCCGCAGGGAGCGTTCGACTTCGGCGGTGAAGTCGATATGCCCGGGGGTGTCGATCAGGTGGAACTCGTAGTCATTCCAGGGCACCGAGGCGGTCGCGGCGGCGATGGTGATGCCGCGGGCGCGTTCATCGGGCAGGAAATCCATCACCGTGGTGCCTTCGTCGATGTTGCCATAGCGATGAGTCAAGCCGGAATAATATAGGAGGCCCTCAGTGGTACTGGTTTTGCCCGCATCAATATGGGCAATTATGCTGATGTTGCGTATCTTGTCGCGAGTACTCATAAAAAATCCTTGCCTGGCACAATCTTCCGGGAGCGCACAACCCCCACGGCGAAAAAGATAATATACACTGAAAAAAATGGTTTCGCCCGGACAGAAAGGCATTTAGAGTCCGGAGACTGGGCGCCGCCCGCTCGGGATACTGCTCGGCAGCGTCGGTGACATGACCAAGCCAGGATATTATTTCACCGGGCAGGAGCTGCTTTTCCGGCGCAGCCGGGAGGATATTTTCCGGCGCATTTTTTTAGTCCGGGCCACAGTGGCGGCGAAGGGTGCCAGCATCCGGCAGAGCCATTGATAACGCCGCTGCAGAGTATACGGCAGTTCAGCCCGGGGCAGCCAGCCGGCCGCAGCGCCGTACTCCACGGTGGTGAGAACCTGCGCATAAAAGCGCAACGCGTATCCCGTCCACATCTGCCAGGGCTTGGGATTGAAGGCGAAATGGATGTAATGTCCGGCACCGTCCTGCCGGTCAGCGAGGTACTTTCCGGTCACCGGCGGTGCTTCTGCAGCAAAACAGAGCAGCGAATTGAGCACCGAATCATCAGTCTGAAAATAGGCGATGCTGTCGCGATGCACCACCGCCACATCCGCAGGCAGGACCTTGAGAATCTGCTGTCGCCACTTCTCAATAAAGGGCCGCTGACTGCGGTGAGCACAGATAATCCCCGTACTGCAGCTGAACTGCCGGACCGGGTCCTGGCGCTCGCCCACATCACGCTGCCAAATCGAGAGTATGCCCGGGGGGATGCTCTCCGGCGGATCGCCGGGCATCCGTTCCCGATGGTAGAGTTCCCGGATTTCGGCCGGGACGCGCGGACGCAGGTACAAGCTGCCTTCCTCGCCGATGATCCGGGCACTGCAGTTGCCGGCGAAGATACCGTCGCAGTCGACCCAGGTCACAAACTCAGTCTCGGCCGCCAGCATAATCACCGGCTTGCTGCAGGTCACGCAGCGTTTGTCCTCGGTCGGCAGGGGGACGGTGCTCACCCCAGGGATGCGGCGGATATCATCGATCCATTCCTGGGGCCAGTCATAGGTCCCGACCAACAATGGTTCAGTCATGCCATGCTGACGCATTGAGACCGCCAGCAGCCATACCCCCCAAGCATAATTCCGGTCACAGGCAGTGACCACGGTGTTCTTAGCCATAATCGTACTTTCTGATATAAATGTGCCACCGAAGCAAATACCTGCAGGAGAATTTTTCGCATCTCGACCGGTCAAATGCGACAGACACGAATAACTGCATCCCGCATAGATGTTGACTGCATAATATAATGCTAAGAAAAACAAACACCAGCCCAGCGCCACACGGGGTCTGCAAGGCGAAAAAAGCCGACCATCCGGTTTGCCATCTGGGCAAGGCAGGGCTGTCTCAGGGCTTGGCCGCGCGGACGAACTGCAGGCCTTTTTCCGCTCCCTCGACCGGGAAGGCACCGCTGTCGCCGCCGTATTCCGACAGGAACTGCCGCAATTCTTCGGTCGAGGCGGTCAAGAAGCACAAGCCGTTGTCGGTCTTCGCCTGGGCAATGCTGATTTTGCTCTGCTTGAGCATCTCCTCCAGCCATTTTCCGGACAGCGGGGTCAAGGTCAGGTCGTCGCCGGCCAGGGTGACTCTCCAAAAACTGCGCAAGGTCACGAAGTGCCCTCCCAGGAATGTCTTGGTGTGGATAGCCTCTGGCCTGGTGGGCATGATTTCCAGGAACTGCCGGGAGTTGATCACTCCGAAAGAGGCGCTGAACTCACCGGGCGGCTGCTCTTGCAGCTGAGTGTTCAGGGTGTATCGGCCGCTCTGCTCATCCAGGGCCGTGAACGTCCAGACCATATCCTGGGCCAGCCATTTCCCGACCAGGGCACTCT
>JAAYYJ010000204.1 GCA_012515455.1 Oligosphaeraceae bacterium | reverse complement strand
TTTCGGCGAAATGGAAGTCTGGGCCCTGGAGGCTTATGGCGCCGCCTATACCCTGCAGGAAATGCTGACGGTTAAGAGCGATGACGTCAGCGGACGCACCAAAATCTACGACTCCATTATGCAAGGCAAGAATGAGCTGGAAGCCGGCATCCCGGAATCATTCAATGTCTTAATGCGGGAAATGATGAGCCTCTGCCTCGATGTCAGAATCCGCCGCACCAAGAACACCATGGCCTGAGCGCCGGGACCTAACCACCAATTCTAATAATTGACCATAATGGAGGGCTAATTCCTTGGATACTCTATTCAGTAATCTGAACGCCGGCCTGGCAGGCATGGACGAGAGCAACTACGTCTCGATCGGCGTGGCTTCCCCGGATACCATCCGCTCCTGGAGCAAGGGCGAGGTGAAAAATCCCGAAACCATCAACTACCGGACCTTCAAACCGGAAAAGGGCGGGCTGTTCTGTGAACGCATCTTCGGACCAGTACGCGACTGGGAATGCAGCTGCGGCAAATATAAACGCGTCAAACACAAAGGCACCGTCTGCGACCGCTGCGGTGTGGAAGTCACCCAGTCCCGCGTCCGCCGGGAAAGGATGGGACATCTGGAACTGGCTGTGCCGGTCTCGCATATCTGGTTCTACAAATGCTCGCCCAGCTGCCTGGCCACCATCCTCGACATGACCCAGAAAGCCCTGGATGTGGTGCTCTATTACGAATCCTGGATTGTAACCGACCCCGGCAACACCCCACTGGTGGCAAAACAGCTGCTCGATGAAAAGGAATACGCCGAGACCCGCAAACTCTATGGCGATGATTTCAAGGCCGGCATGGGCGCAGCCGCAGTGGAAGAACTGCTGGGCCAGATCGACATGGAAGGCACTCTGCACAAGCTGAATGAAGAACTGATCAGCAGCAAAAGCAAAGCCCTGCGCAAAAAAGTCGCCAAACGCATCCGCCTGCTGGAAGGATTCATCAACAACAACATGGACCCCCGCTGGATGATCCTGCATGTCCTGCCGGTCATCCCCCCCGAACTGCGGCCGCTGGTCCCGCTGGAGGGCGGACGCTTCGCCACCAGCGACCTCAACGACTTGTACCGCCGGGTCATCAACCGCAACAACCGCCTCACCAACCTGCTGCGCATCCATACCCCGGATGTGATCATCCGCAATGAAAAACGGATGCTGCAGGAAGCCGTGGATGCCCTCCTGGACAACGGCCGGCACGGCCGGCCGGTCACCGGTACCGGCAACCGCCCTCTGAAATCTCTGGCTGACATGCTGAAAGGCAAGCAGGGGCGTTTCCGGCAGAATCTGCTGGGCAAGCGAGTGGACTATTCCGGCCGTTCGGTCATTGTCGTCGGTCCGGAACTGAAAATCAACCAATGCGGTCTGCCCAAGGAAATGGCATTGGTGTTGTTCGAGCCTTTTATCATGCGCCGCCTCAAAGAGCGCAACTGGGTCCACACCGTCCGCAATGCCAAAAAATGGATTGAGCAGCGGCGCAAGGAAGTCTGGGACATCCTGGATGAGGTCATCAAAGGGCATCCCATCTTGCTCAACCGGGCACCTACTCTGCACCGTCTCAGCATCCAGGCTTTTGACCCCGTTCTGATCGAGGGGCAGGCCATCCGCCTGCATCCGCTGGTCTGCTCCGCTTTCAACGCCGACTTCGATGGCGACCAGATGGCAGTGCACATTCCTCTGTCCAACGAGGCTCAGCTGGAAGCCAAGCTGATTATGCTGGCCCCCAACAACATCTTCTCGCCTGCCAGCGGCAAACCGGTAACCACGCCCAGTCAGGATATCACCCTGGGGTCTTACTACCTCTGCTATGAGAACAAGCGCCGCAAGGCCAAGTTCCTGGCCCAGGCACCGCAGGACCAGCCCTGGTTCAATGATTATTTCGAGGTACTGCGGTCTCTGGATGGCGGGCACTTGCACCTGCATGATTTTATCAATCTGCGCAATCCCTACTACCAGCAGGATGCCCTCTGGAGCAGGGACGTCAAAAACAACAAATTCATCGTGACCACTCCCGGACGCTGCATTTTCCATGAAGTCTGGCCCCCGTCCATGGGCTTCCATAACAGCACCGTGGGGAAAAAAGAACTCTCCCGCATGATCAAGGACTGCTACGAGAACATCGACCGCGAGACCTTGATCGGTGTGCTGGATGGGCTGAAAGACATCGGCTACAAGTACGCCACCATAGCCGGCTTCTCAATCGGCATCCAGGACATAATTGTCCCCAAGAACAAGGCAGAACTGATTGCCCAGGCCAAAGCGGAAGTGCGCAAACATCATGAGCAGTTCCGCATCGGCGCCATCACCGAAAATGAACGCTACAGCAAATGTATCGACACTTGGACTCAGGTCAACGTCGAGCTGGCAGAAAGCCTGGCTGTGGCATTGGAAA
>JAAYYJ010000203.1 GCA_012515455.1 Oligosphaeraceae bacterium | reverse complement strand
ACCGGTATGCCGTTGCCGATGCCCATGATCAAGGAATGGATTTCCATGCTGGCCAGCAGAGCAGTACGTTTGAAGACTCCCAGAGCCTGTTCCGGCTGCCAGAAGAAATCCAAGTAGACAGTCTTCTGCTTGGCCTCCTCGCTCAAAATATCATAGAGAAACGCACGGGCGTTGTTCTCGCCCAGAGTATCACGAGTCTCATGGGCCAGTAGGACCTTGCCGCCAGTATCAGCCAACCACTGCTCGAGAAAAACCTTGATGCGCTGCATCTGCGCCGCACACCGCTCCGCCGACACCGCCCCGCCGGTCGGATCATGATATTTCGCCTTGGGACTGGAAATGCGCAAAATCAGGGTCAGGAAAGGCTGCCCCGCCAGACCCTGAGACTGCAGATACTCCTCCGCCCAGGCGTCGTCACTGCGGTGAAAATTGACCGTGGTGTCAGGACGGAAGGCGAATTTGCGGAACTCGAATTTTTTCTGTCGCAGGTAATCCATGGAGTCGGTATCGCGGCAGTAGACGAATTCGGCGTCCCGGAACATCTTCCGGTAGAGCAGTTCCACTGGCCATTCGATCTGGTCAAAGGACTGCGAGCCGATGCCGTAGGGTATTTTCAAGGCCCTGGCCAGCAGCAGTGACATCGCCAGCGGCAGGGTGTAGCCGAAGAGACGGCGCACGCCCAGGCGCCCGAAATTCAGGGTGGTGCCGGAATTGTAGTACACGAACGCGGCCTGGGAGAACGCCTCTGCGGCTTCCGGCATCAGGTTTTGCATATCGGCGAAGACCTCGAGCGGGAAGCGGTCCAGCAAGTCCTCGCAGATTGCCTCAGCCTGGCGGGCCGGCAGAGTACCGTTGCGGAACTGCTCCAGACGCACCCGCGAATGGCGCTGCACCAGATTGTTCCAGGCCCGACCCGCCACCTGCAGATTGCGGGTGGCCTCAGAAGCCGCATCAGGGAGCGGGTCACCGGCGATAAAAGCAAAAAATGGCATGGGCAGGACCTGACACTGCGGGTTGTACTGCGGCAGCGCATCCCGGTAATAGGTCCAGGCATTGTCTTCACGAGGCAAAAAGCTCATCAGCTTCACCGGCACTTCCGGACAGACCTGCTGCAGCAGTGTCATCAGGCCAGCCTGAATGCCCATGTCGCCGATATTGTTGATGCTCCAGGCGTACGTTACCAGCAGATGCTTCATTTGCTCAATTCCTCCAGCAGGGTTCCTGTTTTTATCCGCAACAAACGCAGATCAGCAGCACTGGTGCCAGCCTGCGGAGTTAGTGACTGCAATAGTGCAGCCGCTTGCTGCCGCGCCTCGGGCCCGCCCCGGTTCTCGGACAGCGCCCGGGCCAGAAGAGTAAAATAAGCATGGTCTTCAATGCCGTCGCGGATGGCTTCGGCCCGGACTGTAGGCAGGAAACGGCCCTCCGGTCCCATGCAGAAATACGACCCGCCGCCATTGCTGCCGGGATAACTCTCCGGGTTCCAACCGGTAGCCGGGACGGTGTTGATAGGCTGGTTTTGGCCCCAGCGACTGACCGTCCAGACCAGCCAGCCGTCGACTCGGGCGGCGTAGGCACGGCTGCCCAGACTGGCCCGGACCTCTGCCAGGCTGTTTTGATCGATGGTCATTCCGGCGGTGTAATACCATACTTCCTTGCCCCGCAGGCGGGCCGCGGCGGCATCTTTAGGCGAGTAGTAACTGATACCTGGGATCCAGCCATCCAGGACCTCGTTCAGGATGCTGTCGGCGCCGTAGCTGTAATCACCGGCAGTGCTGATGATGCGCAGTTCAGGGAATTCCCGGCGCAGTGAGCTGACCAGGTCGGCAATGGCCGGCCATTCCGACTGGGTGGCCTCGTCGAAGCCATAGCAGTATGCAATATCCATCAACCCGGCCGTTTTCAGCTCCGGTAGACGCTGGCGCAATATCTCATGGTAGCGCTGCTTCCAGTCAGCCGGGTAGAAGCGCTGCTGCTCCGGGGTCAATTTATCCCAGGCCGCCTTGGACTCGGCCGGTTTTAGACCGCGGTTGGAATGCAGTGCCTGACGCGGGAGCTTCAGATACAGAATGGGCAGAAAGTTCAAACCAATCTTGCGGGCCTGCAAATATTCCACCACCGGTGGCAGAACGGGTTCGCCGTAGGCGGTCTCCGAGTAGATGCTGAAGGGATTGATGCGGTATTCCTGCAGGAGATAAGTTTGAAAGGCCTGGCGATGTTTTCCCATCGCCCGCGAGCCATAGACCGAGGTCGCCGTGCGGATGGTCGCGGCAAGCGGCAGGGTGAAATTCCATACGGTCACGGTCAGGGGAATCTGAGCCGAGCCGCAGTTTTCGCTCTCCAGCACAATATGTCCCCTGTATACCCCGGGCGGTGTCTCTGGCCGGGTCCGGAAGCGGCAATGGAAAGCCTGAATTCGCCCGGGGGCCAGTTCCGGGACCGCGCTGGTGAATTCACAAATCGGATCAAAGTACTCCCCGAGTGCAGCGGCGGTGCCCTTGCCCGAAACGACCATGACCGTACCAATCGGCGCCACTTCGGGGGGCGGCAGCTCAGCACCGCCGGCAGTGCTGAATTTCTCAGCCCTGATGCTGAGATTAAGCACCGGTGTGTCCTGCGGAGCCAAGGCAAAAATCTGCAGCCCCTCACGTTCATGGCGCGCCAGTTGCACCGCATAACCCGGGGACACTGGCGCCAGCACCCCCTCGCCCCCGGGGCGGACCCTGGCCAGACCATCCTGGGCCGAGAGGGCAAAACGCGCCTGCGGATAAACCCCCCGGCTTTTCTCACGCCACTGCGAGAGCTTCTCTACATCATACTGCTGCGCGTAGGCCCGCAGCTGTGCCCTGGTGGCAGACAACGACAAGACACCAGCGCGGACCTGTTCCGGCAATGCCGCAATACGGTCGGCTAAGACAGTATTGCCGGCCTGACGATAGGCGGCCGCGAGCTCTGCTGCCTGAGCTGGAACAACGCTGTGTAAAGCAAGGCTGTGGATCAGAAAAACAGATTCATGCACGGGGTTGCTCTGATAGACTGCAAAAGTGCGCAGTTTATCAACCTCAACCACACCAGGACGCTGGTATTCTATTTCATACTCCGTCAGCAAACCGGATTCGACCGCACAGGCGGCGTGGAAGCGCCCGTCGCCGGCGTCGCGGATGATATACGAGAACTTGCTGGCTACCCCGCCAGTCAAGGTCATTTTCAGCACAATGCGGTCATAATCCGCGGCATTATTCGGCAGACTGAAGGTCACGGTCGGCCAGCGTGTCTCCGGCGAGCCGTCACTTTTGGGCAGGATAATCTGCAGCCCTGCCGGGAGGCTCTCCACCGTGGCACCACATTTTAGAGCCACCGCCTCCGGCAAAATGGACAGCGGCTGCAGAAAAATATCCCCGGCACAGGATAAGGAGAACAGAACAGCCCAGACCGCAAGAAACGATTTCATTCAACACCTCCAAGATGTTTTTCAGCAGCAAAATTCAGGATCAAAAAATCTGTCGCAGGCCAGAAATAGCTCTCCAGCGCAACCGTAATCGTCCGTTATCAGTTGATCCGACCTCAGGGGCGGCAGTCAGCTGCGGCTGCGGCGCTGGGACCGGCATAAAAAAAGGTGACCTGCCCTCGGAGGCGCTGCACAATACCCTAGACGACAACTCCGCCAAAATTCAGCCGCACAGGCCGGATAGAAACCGCAGAACCCGCACCCAATCGTTCCCAAACCGTACCCTGCCTGCGGGAACCTCGCTTTGCGCCTGGCAATACTGCAGAATATAGCACTGCTGCAGCGGCAAAAACCAGGGTTCAGCCGCATGCGGCGCTACCCAGTCCAGCACGATTGCCGCAAGAAAAGTAAACGGGGCGCCCGGCTGACACTGTTGGGACTATTTACTATAACCCTAGCCAAAGCGCCTGCAAATGCAAAATTATCCCAATTCTGGTGGTTCAGACTGTCTATTTACGAAAAATAATGTATTGTATAGGCAATAACCAAGCAGCTCAGGAGGTCAGCGCGATGGATACCCGGTCCATAACGATCGAGGAGAAACTCTGCATCAGACTGCATTCTTTGCCTCAATACCAGTTCAACAGCAATTTCCCGTTGCTGGACCGCTGCGAGGCGGCACAGCCGCAACCCGTATCCCTACCGGAAAAAATGAAGATTCTGGTTCTCGGCGGCAGTGGTTTTGTCAGCGGCGCCGTGGTCGCAGAAGCCTTGCAAGCCGGTTATGAGGTGACCATTGTCACCCGCGGTCAACGCCCGATCCCCGCCGGGGTGAAAAGCCTGCTGGCGGACCGTCGCCAGCGCGGTGCCCTGGAGGCCGCCCTGCCCCCAGACAGCACCTACGATTTAGTGGTGGACTGCATCGGCTACCTGCCTGAAGACGCCCGCCAGGATGTCAGCCTGTTCGCCAGCCGTTGCGCCAGGCTGGTCTTCATCTCCAGCGATTTCGTGTTCGAACCGGATAAACGACGCTTCCCCCAGCCGGAGTCAAACTGCCATTTTCTGGAAGACGACAGCTACGGCGCGAATAAACGCCGGTGCGAGCTGGAGTTCTTCCGGGCGGCGGAGCATTTCAGCCAATGGACTATCCTGCGCCCCTGTCACATCTACGGCCCCGGCTCCAAACTGGGCTGCCTGCCCAAACACGGCCGTGACCCTGAGCTGATCAACCGCATCCGGCGAGGTGAGGAACTCGAACTGGTCGGCGCCGGAAAATTCCTGCAGCAGCCAATTTTCGCCCGCGACCTGGCCCGGATCATCCTGAGCTGCCCCGCTGCCCCGCTGTCCGCTGCCCAGATTTATCAATGCGCCGGGCCGGATATCGTCGAATCAGTGCGGTACTACCAAATCATCGCCGATTTGCTCGGTTGCGAATTGAAGGTCAAGGAAGTACCCGTCCTGGAGTATCTCGCAGCCCATCCGGAGCATCTGTCGTTCCTCTGCCACCGCATCTACGACCTGCACAAACTGCGCTCGGACCGCCTGCCCGCACCCTCCACCAGCCTCTGCCAGGGCCTCAGCCAGCATGTTGCCGCCCTGCTGTAAATAAGCAGCGCTGGAGCAATTGCTCCAGATCATCCCACCCTCAGCCAGCAATAGCGACACCAGATGAGCAACTACTCACCAGTTTTCAGCCAATGGGGATTCCCGGTCGAGCCAGGACAACCGCTGATCATCGCCGGCCCCTGCAGTGCGGAGAGCCGCGAGCAACTCCTACTCACCGCCAACGCCATGCGTTCCTACCCGGTGCATCTGTTCCGGGCCGGGGTCTGGACGCCGCGCAGCCACCTGGAGGCTGCTGCGGGCACCGGCAATGTCGCCCTGGAATGGCTGCAGGAAGTCCGGCAGGAGACTGGCCTGAAGCTGGCAGTCGAGGTCGCCACTCCGCAACAGCTCAAGGAAGTGCTGCAAGCTGATATTGACGTGCTGTGGATCGGTGCCAGAACCACGGTCAATCCGTTCGCAGTACAGGAGCTGGCCAATGCCCTGGCTGGGGTCGACAAGCCGGTGCTGGTGAAAAATCCCATCACCCCCGACCTGGAAGTCTGGTTCGGGGCCATGGAACGCCTGCAGAACAAAGGGGTGAAAAAACTCGGGGTGATCCTGCGCGGCTTCGTGCACCGCCGGCCGAGCAAATGGCGCTTCGAGCCAGAATGGGAACTGGCCCGGAAGTTCCGCAGCGAATTCCCGTCCCTGCCCTATATTTGCGACCCCAGCCATATCGCCGGCAATGCCAGCATGATCCAGGATATCTGCCAGCAGGCCATGGACCTGGATTACCACGGCCTGATGGTCGAGACCCACTACGACCCCAGCCGGGCTCTCAGCGACGTGGAACAGCAGCTCAATCCAGAACAGCTCGGGGAGTTGCTCTCCAGTCTGCGCCTGAAACCCCTGGGACAGCCCGAGAACCCTGCCGAAATGGAGCTGCAAAGCCTGCGCTTGGAAATCGACCGCATCGACCAGGCGCTGCTGGAGAATTTTGCGGCCCGCCTGAAGCTCTCCCAGCGCCTGGGGGCAGTAAAAAAAGAGCTGCGGCTGCTGCCGTTGCAGTCCAGCCGCTGGAACCGGGTCCTGCAACAGGCCCACGAATACGGACAGCAATGCGGACTCTCTGACGCCTTCATCCGCGATATTTTCAACCGCATCCGCCAGGAATCAATCCGACAACAGGAATGAACCGTGCTGAAGCCAGCCCAGGAAGAACATTATGTTATCCGTTGGTAACACCCTCACCGTCGACATTACCGATCTCGCCTTCGGCGGCGATGGAGTCGCCCGTACCGAAGATGGTCCGGTGATTTTCGTGCCCGGCACCGCTATTGGCGAGACTGTCGAGGTGGTAATCTGCGAAATCAAAAAATCCTACATCCGGGGCAAGGTGGCGAAGGTCCTCTCTCCCAGCCCGGACCGGGTGGAACCGCCCTTCCGGCACTTCGGGCGCTGCGGCGGCTGTGTCTACCAGCACCTGGAATACCGGGCTGAACTGGCGGCCAAGCAGAAGCAGCTCCTGGACCTGCTGCACCGCATCGGCGGCTTTTCCGACCTGCCGCCCCTGGATTGCTGCTTCGCCTCACCCAAGCTCTACGGCTACCGCAACAAACTGCGCCTGGAGCCCTTCGTGGCTCTGGAAGCACAGCAAGGCGTGCGCCTGTCGTACGGATACTGCCTGACCGACAACCAGACTTTTTTCACCGTCCGGGAATGCCCCTTGGCTATGCCCGTCATCAACCGCAATATCGCCAAGGCTGTGCACAGCGCCTGGGGCAAGCAGAATGCCAGGAAGAAGCCGCCGGCGCCCCTGACTTTGCGGGCCAGCTCGACCGGCGACTGCCAGTTCTACTTCGGCAAGGCACCAGTGAATATCTCCTGGCTGCGGGAGGAACTCTGCGGCCAGGAATTCAGCGTGCCATTGGGCAGCTTCTGGCAGGTGAACCCGGAGGTCGCTGCCGAATTGGTGAGCAGAGTACACCGCTGGGCCAAAGAACTCCAGGCGAAAGTTTTTGTGGATGCGTACAGCGGGGTGGGGACTTTCTCCCTGACCGGCAAAAAAGACTATGTCGAACGGGTGCTCATCGAAAATGACCGTCAGGCCGGCGAGGCCGCAGCCCATAACCTGGGCAAGCTGTCACTGGGCTGCCGGATCATTAAAGACTCCACCGAACACGCCTTGCCTGGCGTCCTGCGTCAATTCCCGGCTGCCGAGACCCTGGTCCTGCTGGACCCGCCGCGCACCGGCTGCCAGGGCAAAGTGCTCGAGGCTCTGCGCCATGCCCGCCCCGCCCACCTGTTCTATGTCTCCTGCAATCCCTCCACTCTGGCCCGTGACCTGAAGGCGCTCTGTGCCGACGGCTATTACCGCCTGGATAAGCTCGCCCTCTTCGATATGTTTCCCAGGACAGCCCACTTTGAGACTGCAGTCGCCTTGCAGTCCGGGCAATAATACCCCTGCCCCGCAACCGAACCACCCCCAACCCGCAGGCCCTGCCCATGAGTTCAGAACTGCTTTTCGCCAAATACCCCGGCATCGACCTTGAACCTGGCAACAGCATCGGCGCCAAATGGCTGCGCCTGCTGGACCAGTTGCAGTTGCCCGCCTTCGCCAGGGAAAAACGCATCGCCATCAAGATGCATCTCGGCGGCGGATACGGTTTCTCGACCATCCATCCTTATCTGGTACGCCAGCTGGTCAGCAAGCTCAATCAAGCTGGCGCAGCTGAGGTCTTCGTCTGCGACGGCCCTAACGCCGTCCGGCATGCCGCCGAACGGGGATACACCAGCGAGACCATCGGCTGCCAGATCGTCCCCGTGGCCGGTACCTGCGACAAATATTTCTACCGCCGCAAAATTGATCCGCCCTTCCGGGGGGTGGAGGAAGTGGAGCTGGCCGGCGAAATCGTCGATGTGGACGCAATGGTGGATTTTTCCCATCTCAAGGGGCACGGCTGCTGCGCCTTCGGTGGCGCCTCCAAAAATTTGTCCATGGGTGCGGTGGTGCACAGCACCCGCCGCAAACTGCATCGTCTTGAAGGCGGCATCGACCGCGACGATGAACGTTGCAACCGTTGTGGCCTCTGCGCGGCCCACTGTCCCAGCAACGCCATCTCCTGCGCCCCCGGCGAACCGCCCAAATTCAATTTCCACGAATGCAAATTCTGCCAGCACTGTGTTCTGATCTGCCCGCAGAAGGCCCTGAGCATGTCCGGCGGCGGCTACGAGGCTTTCCAGCAGGGCATGGCCCGGACCACCGCCGAAGTGCTGAAAACCTTCGCTCCTGGCAATGTGCTGTTCATCAGCCTGCTCAAAGACATCACCATCTTCTGCGACTGCTGGGGCATGACCACACCCTCACTGGTGCCGGACATCGGCATCCTGGCCGGGCGCGACATCGTGGCCATCGAAAGCGCCGCGCTGGACTTGATTAAGACGGAAAATCTGATCCCCGGCGCCCTGCCGGCACAATATCAGGTCAATCCGGCTGACCAGCACCATCTCTTCGAGCAGGTGCACGGCAAGGACCCCTTCGTGGTGGTGCGGGCGCTGCAGCAGCTGGGTTGCGGCAGCCCCGAATATACCTTGCGAGAAGTTAACTAACCGAACTGAGACAAGGAGTACAAATGCTGGATTTCAGTCAGCCGTTCCTGGACAAAAATGACACCGTGATCTGCTTTGGCGACAGCCTCACGGCCGCAACCGATGGATATGTCAGCATCCTGCAGAAATCATTGCCGGACTACAAAATCATCAACGGCGGACGCGGCGGCGACAAGACGCCCTGGGCCCTGACCCGCTTCCAAAGCGATGTCCTGGACCTGCACCCCCAGGCGCTGTTGATCTTCCTGGGCGCAAACGACGCCGCGGTGGGGCGCGGGCGCTGGGCCGACGAGCCCACCGTCAGCGTCGAGGCCTACCGCTGCAATCTGGTCTGGATGTGCCACTTGGCCAAGCTGAAGGGCATCAGGAAGATTTCCATCTGCACCCCGGCGGCTTTTTTTGAGGGCCCAGCCGGTTTTGAGCAGGGCGACATCCTGGCCGAATATTGCCTGGCCGCCCGGGCGGCGGCGGATCAATGCGGCTGCCGTCTGGTGCCCTTTGACACCGTCTTCCGCCAGGAATGGTCCCGTAATCCCGGACACCGCGGGCTGCTGCTGACCCGGGACGGGACGCACCTGACCCCCGCCAGCAACAAGCTCCTGGCCGAGGCTATTATCGAAGCCTGGAAACTGCCGCGCTGAACGGACCGGACCTGGACCTGACGCCGAAACTGCACCCCGACCGGAGAAATTCCCGGCCGGGGCGTTTTTTTCAGCGCGCCAGAGTCAAGGCCAGCACATCCAGAATCACCTCATTGGCGATTGCTTCGGCCCGGAAGCAGCAGAGCTCCCGCTGCGGGTCCAGGCGGATGACCTGCACCAGCGCATGGGTGCCGGCCCCCACATACACCGCCTCATTCTGTTTTTGATAAACCGGCAGCAGAAAGTCATCGAAATTATCCGGCTGGCGCAGCTCACAGCACTGTGGCTGGCCCTCGGCATAATGCACTTCCAGGCGGGCATTGCAGACGGCCGTCTGCATGGCATTGGTGCTGCCGCAATAGAGTACGGCCAGAGCCCGCGCCCGGCCGGACAGGGGAATCTCCAGACTGGTCGGGAAGTTATCCCACAGGGACACACACGCAGCATTCCGTCCTTGCGGCGGGGTTGCGAACTGCCATCCTGCTGGCGTGGCGAACACCCCGCCGCATTTCCGCAGGAGTGTATCATCGACCTGTAGGGCATTATGGCCAAAGTGGTTCCATTCCCAGGCATAGCGGCCATTCAGACGCATGCCGATGGAATACCCCTGCGGACGGGGAGAACGGAATTCCTGCTGGTGAATTTCAGTCAAGGCGCAATTGCAGAACTGCTCCAGGGGGAGGAACTCCAGTCTGCTGATCTCCAGCGGCTCCTCCAATCGGGGCAGGTTCCTGACCTCGATGGTCAGTGGCAAAAACACCTCGCCGGAACGGACCAGACAATCATATAGTCCCGCCTGTTCGGTGATGATGCGCACGATACGCTCCTGGGGACTGGTGGAGACATTCTGCAGCAGCCCCTCCGGCGCTTCAAGGTGGTCAATCACACCGTCATCCACCGCAATAACCGCTTGATTGCCGGGGAAAAGAGTGAGCTCATGCTGGCGCAGACGAGGATAAGGCGCCTCTGCCGCATAAACCTTCAACTCAATTTTGCCGCAGATACTGGTCTCGCACTGCAGGAAGCTCCGTTTCCAGCCGGGTATCACAGTATAGGGTATGCTTTTGCCATTCAGCAGCAGCTGTTCTATTTTTGCCTGCCGCAGCGGCAGGGTGAAAACCTTCCGGGCCGGATGCTCAACGACTGCCAGCAGGGTTTCACAGTTTCCGCGGCGGTGGTAACTCAGACTCACTGCCGGCAGATTCAGCTCTGCGGCCTCCCAATCCGGGGGCAGCTGCGGGGTGAGATAAATCACTTCTTCCAACAGCTGAAAGCGCACCCCCCAGAGTCCCTCCAGCAACAGCTGCAGATAGCAACTGGAGACATCGGTGAAATCGATATCGCCGCCATCGCTGCCGCCCTGCCCCGAGAGTACATGGGTGATGGAGCCAGGATAGGGCGAAAGTGCAAAAGCGTCCAGCAGCCCCTGCACGATCTCGAAGGCCTTCTCCGGCTGGCCGCAACGGTAATAGGCTAGGGCCAAGCAGGCATTCTCAGCCGAAAAAATCCCGCATGTGGAGTATTTTTTGGGCAGCCAATTCGAAGAAAAATACAGCCTGCCACCGCGTCCGACGGTACGGATGCTGCGGCAATTGCGCTCCGTCCACCTGAGCATCGACCAAGCCTGCGGTGCGTTAACCACCCCTGCATTGATGGCCAGATAAGTGGTGGAGAGCTCCGGCGATGGATGAAGCAGGCGATTGCCGATCCGGTCAATGGACTCAGCCAGGATACCCTCCTTCGGCAGCCATAAATAGCGATACAGAGCCTGCAAAATCTGGTCGGCCAGGACTTCCTGATTCCGGACCTCCCGGCCGAGCTTCCGGCCCAGTCGCGCAGTGACCAGGTTGGCAGTGAAATTATAGATGCTGGCCTGGGCACAGCCGGCACCATTGTAGGAATGGCCGTCCGATATCCAGGTGTTGAGAAAATTCTGGTACAGGCCATCGCCGTCCGGATCGAGTATCCGCGCTTCCCAGGACAGGATTTCCAGCAGCCGGTCGTAGATTTTCCCGCCGGTCTCCAGGTCGGCGCTGTTCTGCAGATAGAAAAGCGTCATATCGACTGCGACTTCCTGCATATCGTAAATGTCATCGCGATGCAGCAGCGCAGTCAGATGACCGGATGAATTCTGCAGATGATGGTACTGCGTGCCCTCATGATCAAGATCGGGACGGTCGGCGCCATCCCACCAGACCCGCTCCTGGCCTTCACTGCGGGTAATGGTAGCGAAATGGCTCTCGATGGCGCTGCGCACCCTGTCTGACCAGCCCAGCAGCACCGGTGCGTACCAGCCTCGCCAGCCCAGGAAAGGCGCATGGTAACCGATGGCTCCATGGTAGAAACTCTGGCCGTGAAAAGAGGCATCCAGGGCAATGACCGTATCCGGCACCGTGGCATCCAGCTGTGCATCCGGAGTATGGAAGGATACCATGGCGTGCTTGTCTCGGATCATGCTCCGCGTAATACGGTCCAGATCACCGTCGCCCAGGAGACTGCGCAAGCGCTCCGGGCAGTTGTTGCGCAACACCAGCAGATGGCCGCGGAAACGGCTGTGGGCGGGAATGACCGCCTTGACCCTGACCACCACGGCTGGCCCCGGATGCTGCCCCAGAAAAAGCCCGGGACTGGGGGCGGCCAGAGCCTCGGCGGTGGTCAGGGAATATTCGCAGGGGAAATCCGCCTTCAGCTGCATCCGTACTCCGTTGGGACCGGAAATGGCTGCGTGATCCGACAACACTTCGGCCTGGTTGTCAGTACAGTCTTCAGGGCTGAAATCGCGGCGTTTCGAGGTGGGATGATCAAAGCGGCCAAAAAATTTGGTGATGCCGCCAAATCCGGCGCAGAAGATCACCCTCTGGTCGGTGGTGATATCATACTGCACCAGGAATCCGTCCTCGTGAATCAGAGGATATACCGCCATATCGACCATCACCTGGGGGAAGTAGGGCGAGAAGCGGCTCAGGCGATAGGTGATATAGCCGCTGCGCCAGGTGGTCAGGACATCCGAGCAGTCATGGAACCAGCTGGAATAAATATCGTGCGATCCTCCCCCGGCATACCCCTCGGTCAGTGCCAATCCGCTCAGCAGCACACCGTTCTTGGCCTGGTAGCACCAGGTGTCCTGGCTGTAGTCGCTGGCCGCACCCATGAAAATCGGCGTGTCCCCGGCGAAGGTGAAATAACGCTCCTGGTGTTCATCATGCTGATGCCCGCCGTACAGCACCCGGTTGAAGCGTTCCCGGGAGCCAAAGATCGACATACCCTCAGGGGTGTAAGTGTAATGCGCAGTCATGATTGTGGTTCTTCCAGCAGGAGCCCCAAGTTGTCAAGATTGTTCCGGTTGTGCAAAGCGACGTAGCCGTACTGGGACAAATAACGAATGGCGACCAGCAGCGGGCGGCATTCACGCCGGCTCAGCCAGTGCCGGGTCTCGTGCGAGACCCGGCGCAATATCTGCGCCAGGTTGCGCTTGCCGTCCATCGCTGACAGTATAGCCGCCAGCGGACCGTAGAGCACCCGCCCGGGCAGTGGCACCCTCTCGGCCAACGGCACTCTGGCCAGGTCGTACGGCAGTCCGCAGGTCAGGCGCTCGGGCACGACCTGCTCCAGGGGCAGGCTCCAGGATTCGCACTCCAGCGCACATTCCGGCGGCATAGCCGCCAGCATCCCCTGAGTCTCCTGCTGCCATGCTTCGAGCAGAGGAGTGACTTTTTCCGGCGGGAAGACGCGGGTGAAATTCTCCAGGTCCCGGCTGAGAATCTGGCAGCGCAGAGTGAGGTGTTTTTTTTGTGATCCGACCACGAACTGGCGTTCGCTCTGCAGCATCTCCCGGGCGGCCGGCAGCACCTTGTCCAGCAGGCGCTCCTCGGGGAAAATCAGCGCTGTTACGAAAGCGGCGTTGATGGCGCAGCCGACTGCGAAAGGCTGTTTTTGCACATAGTCGATGGTCTGCACCGAATTGTGCCAGAAATTCTTGCCGGTGCGGAAAGGCCAGACGGTCGGCACGCCGGTAGTCGAGTCACCGAGGAAGGAATCATCGTCATACATGCAGGGGAAACTGTTGCGGAATTTGATGGCCGGCACGTCGGGCTCGCCCCGCAGTTCATCAGCCAGCATCTTGCCCAGGTAATTGCCGTAAAAGGGCAGCGCCGGCGAACCGCACCGGAAATCGATCTCCCACCCCTGGCGCAGGTACATCGCATCGTAATTGCAGGCACCAATCACTTCCTGAGACAGATTATTGCCCCGACGCGAGGCATAGGCCGCAAAACCATAGTGCTCCAGCCCAAACAGCAGCCGCAAGGAGAATTCCGGCTGCCCGCGCTGCTGCAGTATCCGCGCGGTCTCAATGGCCGCAGCCACACCGCTGGAGTTGTCATTGCCCAGGGGCTCATACAAATGCGCCATCAGCCAGCATTCCTCCCGGCGCCGCCCCGGCACGCAGGCGGTCACCAGTGGCACCGTGTCTTCATAACGCCGGCCGTCGCATTCGATTCTGGCCCGCACCACGCCCTGAGAGAGCGCCTGGCGCAGCAGTTTTCCGGTCCGGGGCGTGACAGAGAAGGCGACGAAGGGCCGGTCATCGGCAGTCACATGCCAGCTTGCATTCTCGGTAAAGGCATTGCACCATTGGATACCGTCCGGGGCATCCTGGGCATTCATGGCATAATCGCTGATCACACCCTTGACCCCGTAATTGAGATATGCCTTCAGCCTGCCGCCCACCGGACCGCTGTCAGCAGGAATCAGCACCAGCGCGTCCCGGCAATCAGCCCCAGCAGAGAGCTGCTCCTCCCCGATAATGCGGACTTCCTCGCCTCCCGGCGCGGTCGCGCAGGAGCCTTTGATGAGATGGAAGGGATGGCGCTGGTAGTCGGCAGCGAGGAACCCCGGCTCAATGCCAGCCCCCGCCAGGATGGTCAGTTTGCCGCAGGAGGCATCCCAGCCCAAGGGGGTGATTTTATCCTGATAGGCAGTCCGCCCGTCAGCGGGAAAAGACAGCATCTCCGCATTGGGAATTCCGGTCTCCTGCAGTATTTCCAGGGTGCGCCGGGCAGAAGCGTGATAGCAGGGGAAGGTCTGCCCGAGCTCCAACTGCAGCAGCTCAGCAGTATGGGTGAGCATTTTCTCCGCCGAAATTTGGGCGCGGAGAGCCCGATAAATGGTTTTCATGCTTGATAAGGTCCTGGGCTGTTACACAATACAAAATCAACCGCAAAACAGAGGGAAAAATCCGCAAAATACATTCCATTAACATATTGCCGGACGGTATAAATAGCAAATCCCGGCACCGGAAAACGATTTCCCCGCACCCGGAGGATGCGGAAAAGCCTCCCGCTGCCGGGAGAGGTGAAAAAAATTACTCTCCGATTTGCATTATGACAAATTCGGCTTTATTGTATTATTGCTATATCCACCCTGGGAACAAACCATGGCGCAAGAATTACAGGTCATTTTTTACTTGTATTGGTGGCGGCTCTAGCCGCCTCCCGCCGTTTGTGTGTCCCCTGGATATGCAGACAAAACGGCCAGGACCACAGTCCGCCCCGTTTTGACACCAGGAATCGCCCGAGCGCCCCGGAGGAAGCAACCCTCTGGGGCGCTTTTTTTCTATCAACCCACCATCAGCAGAAAGGGAGAAAGTCATGCATGGCCGATTTTATTGGCGCAGGTAGCGTCCTGAGGAGATGACGCTGCCATCGGAAAGGTTCGAGCTCACTCATATCTGTCAGTTGAAAATTGTATCAAGCCGAAAAAACCAATCAGTTCCTGAAGCAAAACCAAGGAGAGACACGAATGCTGACTAGTAAAAATTGGTTCATCCTGGCCGGACTGCTGCTGCTGTCCAGTCTGGCCTATGCCGAACACACCTTCGCCCTGAGCGAGGACCTGAATTTGCGCCTGGGCGGAGATATCCGGACCCGTTTTGAGGGTTTTGACCGCACGGTGCTGGCCCCCGACGGTATGGACGAAAATTATCCGCCGCTGCAATATCTGCGGGTTCGCTCGCGCGCCTGGATGGCTCTGGACCTCGGTGATTCCATGACCATCAACCTGCGTCTGGTCAACCGCGTCCACAAGGTCAGCAGCAGCCCGAACGACCCCAATGACCTCGATGGCGCGACCTGGGAGTTCCCCGATGAAGTGATTGTTGACAACTTCAATGTGGTTCTGAAGAACTTCCTCAGCGAAGGCTTCACCCTGACCTTGGGACGCCAGAGCCTCGGCTTCGGCAACGGACTGATTCTGTCCGAAGGTACGCCTTTCGACCAGGGCCGCACCGTGTACATGGATGGCGCCAGCCTGCGCTACAAAGACGAAAATGACTGCGTCACAGTCTTTATGTTCTATGACGAGTGGAAGGACCGCACGGTGTTTATTAATGACCAGAACCGCCGCCTGCGCGTCGGTGACGTCTTTACCGCCGGCACATACTGGACGCACAACTTCTCGCCCGCCTGGAACCTCGATTTGTATTACCTGTTCAATGACGTCGAAGACGAATTCCCGACCGTCGCTGAGCGCTATCACGATGCCGACTGCAGCACCAGCTTGCATACCGCGGGCGGGCGGCTGTTCGGAAAACCGCTGGAAGACTGGGAATACAGCCTGGAGATAGCCAAACAGGCTGGGCGCAACGCCAGCGGCGGGCGCAATGAAGGCCTGCTGATTGATGCCAGACTCAAGTACTATCTCACTGAATATCTGCCCTGGGACCCCAGTCTGGGCTGCAATTACACCCACTACAGCGGTGACAAAAGCAGCTCCCGGCCCAGCGAGGGCTGGAACTCCCTGCTCAGCCAGGCCCCCCTCTGGCAGGAAGAGCTGATTCCGATTCTGACCAACGGCAACTGGACCAACATGAATATCTTCCGTGGTGACCTGACCCTCAATCCGCTGGCCAAGCTCAAGGTTGTGCTGGCCTCCACGGCCTATTATGTTGATGAGCCCGACACCCCAGTGCGTTCCGGCAACGGCAATTATATGGGTCTGCTGCTGAGCGCCTGCGCCAGCTATAAGCTCAATGACAACTTCAATTTTGTGTTCCAGTTCTCGCGCTTCGATCCGGGTGATTACTATGCCAACGGTCAGCACAGCAATTGGGGACGCTTCGAAGTCACCATGACATTTTGAGTACCCTCCCGCGGGCCGTCCTGGACTGCCCGCGGGCAGGTGCATACACCTACATAACGCCGACCGGAACAGCAGCCAGCTGCATCCGGTCGGCGTTTTTTCTTACTGCCAGGCGCTGTTGGTGATGGCACTTGATGCATCGGCACTTATATTATGGCTGCCGGCACGGCTGACCAGTCGCGGGCTAAGTGGTTTGCAAATGGTGAAAAGAGAGATTGAAAATGTGCGCTAGACCTAATATCTTATTGCTGTTTACCGACATGCAGCGCTTCGACACCATTGGAGCCTTGAACAATCCGCTCATTCAGACCCCTAACCTGGACCGCTTGGCCAGGGAAGGCACGGCCTTTACCAGCGCCTACTCGCCCTGCCCGGTCTGTGTCCCGGCCAGATGGTGCATGCATTACGGCAAATATACCCGCAAATCGGGGCTTTATACAAACGGTCCAATGCCGGCAGATGACGGTAAGTCTTTGCCTGCGGTGCTGGGGCAGGTCGGTTATACCACCGCCAGCGTCGGCAAATGTCATTTCCTGCCCGACCGCCAGGAATTGCGCGGCTTTCAGTCACGATTGGTGCAGGAAGAATGCTGTTCCGATCCATCCCGGGACGATTACTGCAAATTTCTGGTTGAGCACGGCTTGTCCTGTGACGAACCCCAAGGCACTCGCAGCGAGATGTACTACCTGCCCCAAGTATCACCTTACAGCGAGGAGTTCCATCCCAGTGCCTGGGTTGGCAGCAAAAGTCTGGAGTTCATCAGCAAACAGCAGCATGAATCCAACCCCTGGTTTCTGTTTTCCAGCTTCATCCACCCCCATCCACCCTGCGCGGTGCCCAAGCCCTGGCACAAGCTGTACCGCGCTCAGCTGATGCCGCACGCGAAGGTCCCGGCAAACAGCGAGGATCTGCAGTGCTGGATCAACCGCCAGCAGAACCGCGGCAAACACCGCGATCAGGGTATCGACAGGAATCTTCAGCGGACTTTCAAGGCATACTACTATGCGGCAATTTCCTTTGTCGATTTCCAGATCGGCAGAATTCTCAAAACTCTGGAGGACAGCGGACAGCTGGAGAACACTCTGATCGTCTTCACCTCGGACCACGGCGAGTTCCTAGGTGATTACAACTGCTACGGCAAACGCAGCATGCACGATGCCTCCTGCCGAGTGCCGATGCTGATCCGCTACCCCCAAGCTTTCCCTGCCGGTGAAATCTGTCGGCAGCCCGTCAGTCTGGTTGACCTCTTCCCGACTCTGGCTGCTGCCGCAGGTGCAGACTCTACAAAACTGGATTTGGATGGCGAAGAGCTGAACGGCCTCTGCCGCGGCAAAAGCGGCCGGGAATATGTTTTTTCCCAATTTGCTGATGCCCAGCGGGGAATCTACATGATTGTGAACGAGGCCTGGAAATACATCTATTCTGCCGGTGACCGCCGGGAATTCCTCTTCGACCGTATCCATGATCCAGAAGAGACCTGCGACAAAGCGGGGACACCGCTGTTGCGGGACATCCAGAGCCAGCTCAAACGCACGCTTCTGGAATACCTTAAACAGGAGAATGCCAGCGAGGCATATATTGAGACCGCCCAAGGGCTGGACTGGCGTGAATACCCACTGCTTGACCAGAGCCACCTCAAGAATCCTGACGCCGGCCTAGGCGTCCAAGATCACGATGCGCTGCGGTTTGAGCACCCGGGCTATACCCCCGGCGGGCGAGCGTGAACCACGACTGTATTTCTCCCCGGACATCGAAGGTTCTTCCTCTGCCCCACCCTGCAGGATATTGATTATGGCTGATTACCGTCAAGCCCAATGGAAAATCGATCAGAGCCGCGACATCGTAGGGCAGTTGCGCCTGCATGACCCCTCCTGGGCGGAAATCGAGCTCCAACTGCATGACTTATGCCGCCGGCATCCGGATTTGCTCCGTCTGGAGCAGCTGGGACAGTCTGTCTGCGGCAATGACCTCTGGCTGCTGGAAATCACCGACCCGACGATTGCCGCTGCAGAAAAAGAAACCGCATTATTGTACGCCTGCGAGCACGGTGACGAACACACCGCCACCCTGGCGTTGCTGCAGCTGATCCACTGGCTCCTGGGCCCTGCCGCGCAGGCAGTCCGGCGACAGCAGCGCGTGCTGATCATCCCTTGCGTGAACCCTGATGGCTACGCAACCTTCCATCAGGACAACGCCAAGGGCATAAACCTGTTCGCCGATTATTCCTTCGACCACCCCCCGACTCAACCCGAAGCCCGGGCAGTGTATTCGGTCATGGAGCTCCACCAGCCGGAGCTGGTGGTATCCTGCCACGGGCTCTGGCTCAAAACTGAATGGGCGGCAATCGAAAACTGCCAGGGCAGTTACGGGAACAGCGGTTACGACCGCTGCCACAGCCGCCTGTTCGCAGAACAGGTGAATCTGGCCTGCGAAAAAGCCGGCTATCCCCAGGACCGGATGGAGGAAGACGCAGAAAGGATCCTGCGCCGGGACCCGGAATGGCCCAGCCATTCCTTCCGCTCTGGCGACAAAATCACCGGCGGAGTGTATGCCTACCAGCGCTTCCACTCGCTGCAGCTGACTGCCGAAATCATGTTCCTGAGCAGCGGACTGAAAAAACTGCAGACCATCCTGCAGCTCGGCTGCCGCCCCTGGCGCTACGAACCTTCCCCCGGATATCCGGTCCGGGTGATGACCCACACCGAGAATTTCTGCGTCTGCAGTTACGGCCGGACCGCCGAGGAGCGCCGCCGCAGCCGCATGGAACTCTGGCCCTCATGTGAACAGCTGCAGCGCTATTTTCTGCCCTGGCATCAGGACCGCGGTTTCCTGGGCTGCGCCGTCAGCGTCGTGCCTGCCGACCTGGAAATCGCCGCCCAGGCGAAAAGCGTGGATGACTTCCTGCTGGCCCTGCCAGCCATCCCGGAACTGGACCTGCCGGCCCTGCGGCAGGCGCTGGGCCCGGTCCGGCTTTCCGCCAGACTGGGGTTGATGCGGGAGGCACCGCCTCTGCGGCAGCAGAGCCTGCCCTTCATCCAGCACGGTCTGTCGCTGCGGGCCAGACTGTTGCCAGGAAGCACCATCAAGCGGGTACTGATCAACGGACACCCGGCACCGCGCTCCCGCTATTGCGGCTATCAGACCTGGACTCCCAGGCAATCATTCCAGTTTCTGCAACTGAATATCCCGCCGGGAAACAGCCCGTTCTGTCCTGATGGCCGGCTGCAGCGGCTGTTCTGCACCGTCGAATACGAACCGGGGCTCATCCCCCAGTAATCCGCAGCGCCACGACATTCCGGTCTTTTCTCAGCCAATTCCAAAGCAGAGGTATGCCATGACCAGCATGCATCCGACCGTTCCCCTCGTTCCTCGTCCCGGCTGCCAGAAATCCTGCCATGTTATACCCACGCCGGCTGCCATCACGGGACTGGACTGCGATTGTCTCGATCTGAGCACTTTCAGACTGCAGGGCGAAAACGCTTTCCCCGCGCTGGCCAGTTCGCTGCAGAAGTTGTTCCACTTTGCCGGCACCGCGCCGGCAGTGCTGGAGCTGCGGCGGCGCGAGCATGCCCCCGGCACGGATGAATCTTACCGCCTGAGTCTCACCGCGAAGGGTGGTATCCTGGAGGCCGGCACAGAGCGTGCCGCACAGTATGCCCTGGAGACCATCCGGCAAATCCGCATCGGCACCTACCTCCCCCAGGTGCAAGTGGAAGATTCCCCGGCCCTGCCAATGCGGGGGTTCCATGCCAGCGTGGCTTCCCAGCGGCAATTCCAAGCCCCGGACGTGCGTGGTCTGCTGCGACAGATGACAAAGTTCAAACTGAACACCTGCCTGCTGGAGTACAACGAGCGCTTCCCCTTCGCTAACCATCCTGGGCTGGCAGGGGCCAACGCCTTCACTCCCGCTGAAGTGGCGGAATTCCAGCAGCAATGCCACCGCGACCATCTGGAGATTATTCCTCTGCTGCAATGCATCGGCCATAACGGCCATATTTCCCGCCATCCCGATTACGCCCCCCTGTTTGAGCCCCGGGACGATGGCCAGCCCAGTGAGCAGCTCTGCCCGCTGAACCCGCAGTCCTTCACCTTGTTTACGGAACTGGCAGCAGAACTCATGTCCGCTCATCCCGGCGGGCGTTACCTGCACATCGGAGCTGACGAAGCCCGCAGCCTGGGAGCCTGTCCGCGGTGCTCGGAATTCGCCCGGCGGCATGGCCGGGGCAGACTTTATGTCGATTACATCAACCGGATTGCGGAGTGGGTCCTCGCCCAGGGGCGCACCCCGATCATCTGGGATGACATGCTCAGTCATTATCCCGAGCTGATTCCCGCGGTCAATCCGGCCCTGGTGATCATGTACTGGGATTACTGGACTACCCGCCAGCCCAGCCCCATCTTCGTGGCCAGGGCAGCCGGTCGCGGTATTGTCACTGACCAGAGCTGGCGTGACTGCGATTACGCCGGCCTGGAGGAACCGGAACGGACCATCACCCGCAGCTTCGCCCGGGCCATGGATGTCCGGGACCTGATGAACTCTTCACCCGCTGCCCAGAATTTTGTCCGCTACCTGGGTCCAGGATACCCGCGGCATTTCACCGCCTTCCCGTATTTCGACTTCTACCGCGAGCATGGCTTCCAGGTCATTGGCGCCCCCACTACTTTGGGAAATACCATGGACGACAGCTTCGGATTGCCGAATTTCGCCCGCTTCCGGGCCAACATCCGCGAATTCGCCCGCAAATGCCAGCTGGGCGGCGCCCTGGGGATGGTCACCAGCTCGTGGTATAATTTCCCGCCTGAGATTTTATCTCTGGGGGTAATCGACACCAGCCAGCATACCTGGCAGAATCTGCAAAAAGACCTCCGGCCCTCATAATCAGCCTGCGGCCCCCGGCTGGCAGGAGCTTTCTCCCCCCCCGCCGGATTGGCACCTCGGCGCCATTGCTGCCGGCCCTGACCAAGAGAACTCACCTGAACTGACTGCCTGCCGTGATCTGGGGTTTCTTACATCCATGGCTGTTTTCGGCCGCTGCCGCCATCCTGGCACTGCTGCTGCTCTATTGGTGGCAGCGCCAAGCTGCACGGCACCGCGTTTCAGCCCTGTTTCTCTGGCCGGAAAACGCACTGCCCCGCAGCGGCAGGCGCTGGCTCGTCCAACGCCTGCCCGGGCTGTTCTATCTCGAAGCAGTGGCAATGCTGCTTCTGGTTGCCGCCGCCGCCAGCCCTTTCCTGTGCCCACCCGAACAATACCCGCCCCTGGTCGTCATCCTGGATAACTCATATTCGATGCAGGCTTGCCGCCCGGGCGGGCTCTCGCCGCAGCAGGCGGCCCTGCGCCATCTGCAGAAACTGCTCTCCGGCCAATCGGGCCGACGGGTGCTGTGGATTCTGGCCGGGAACCGCCCCCGGTTGCTGGCAGATGGCAATGATCATTCGGTGTTCCGGCAATTCTGGACCGCCAGCGAATCCCGCCCCAGCCTGGCCGAAGCGCTGTCCCTGGGAAAGGAACTCTGCCCTCAGGGCGAATTCCTGCTCTGCAGCGACCGTGCGCCTGCTTTCCCGCTGGACGAACAGAGCGGCTGCTTCGCCGAGGCCGGGCCGCTGCCGAATGTCGCCCTGGTCAATGCCCGGCGTACAGACCGAAAACTGCTTTTGGAGATCGCCAATTATTCGCCCCGCAGCCAGAACCTGCAGATTGCCGTCAGTAGCTCCAGCCTGCCGGAACAGTTGACCCTCGCGGCTCAGGAACGCCGGAAAATCACCCTCGCCCTGCCGGAAACCACGGTTTCGGAAACTCTGCACATCAGCCTCACGGCCGAGGCTGACGCCATGGACTGCGACAACCGGCTGACCCTGCTGTCTGAAAAACGTCCGCCGGTGACCTGCGCCATCGCCGCCAATCTGCCGGATAGCTGCCAGCAGGAGCTGCTGGCCGCCATCGCCGCCGCCCCCGCCTGGCAGAGCGGCACTCCCCCTGAGCTGCATTTCGGCCCTGCGACTCTGCCCCCCAGCACCGGCCACCGCTTCCTCTGGCATCTCCCCGACAAACCCGGCGCGACCGACCCGCAATCCTTGTCGGCCCAGCCGGACCACCCGCTGCTGCGCGGGCTGCCCCTGGCCGATTTGCGCTGGCACTGCGTTGCGGGGTACTCCCTCCCCGGCACAGTCCTGCTGTGGCAAGACCGAACGCCAGTATTCTCCCTCCTCGAACGCCAGGATGGCGCTTACGATTTTCATTTGCAGCTGCTGCCTCAAAACAGCAATATCTCGCGGCAACCATTCTGGCCCATACTGTTCTGCAACCTGGCCGAATTCCTGCAGCAGTCTCGGCCAGGACCAGCCAAGCACAATTGGCGCGACCATGAACTGATCAGCATCACTCTTCCGCCAGGACAAACTGCCGCCCCCCGCGCAGTACACCAGGACGGACGGGAAAGCAGCGGCAGCATAAAAGGGAAAAAAGGCTATTTCGAGCATCTCCCGGCAGGTGCTTATACCGTGCATTGCGGCGAGCACAGCTGGCCGCTCGCAGTGCAGGCCTGCAGCAGCCTCGAGTCCGATCTCAGCCAGGCCGGGCGCTGCCATTCCGCGGCCCGCTCTCCCGGCCGCGCCAGCGGCAGCGTCCTGCAGGCCTTCTCCTGGCTGCCGGCAGTGTTGGCGGTCTGTATCCTGGTCTGGCATCATCTCTGCCTCAATCCCAGGAGGAACAGAAGATGAACTGCCTGTACCCCGCCGCCTGGCTGCTGCTGCTCTGCGCCGGCGCCTTTTGCTGCAGCCACCCGCTGCCCACCCGCCGGTTGACCCTGCTGCGGCTGCTGCTCTATACGGTGCTGATTGCCATTCTTGCCGGCACCGGCATCAATTGGCGCGGGCAGGCCGGGGTGCTGATCGCCCTGGTTGACCGCAGTCACTCCCTGCCCCCGGCTGCAGAAGAACTGTCTGAACAAATCCTCCGTGATCTGGAGCAATCCAGACCGGCAGACTGCCAGCTGGGCATCATCAGCTTTGCTGCTGGCCACAGCTGGGAAAAACTGCCCGGCTCAGTCTCTTTTGCAGGCCTGAAGGCGGTCTTGCCCAGCCGGCACAGCAGCGACCTCGCCGGAGCACTCGCTGCCGCTCTCAACAGCCTCCCCCCGGGGCGTTCCGGGCGGCTGCTGCTGCTCTCGGACGGCCAGTACACCGGTATCAGTCCGGAGCAAGGGCTGGCCCAGGCCGCCGCCCGCGGTCTCGCGGTCGACTGGCAGCTACTGCGCCGTCAGGGCGGCAATGATCTGGCCATTGAGGAATTCCGCGCCCCCTGGCAGGCCCGCCCCGGCGAATTTTATACCCTCTCCTGCACTATCTGGTCCCCGACCGAACAGGAGAGCCGCTGCAGTTTGCGCAGCAATGACGGCCCGGAGCAGACCTTCACACTGTCACTGCAGCCGGGCCGGAACCAATTTTCCTGGCGGGTCAGGCATTCTGAGCCAGGACTGCTCGATTACCAGCTGAGCCTGGCCGGAGAGCCCGGTCCCGCCGACGGCAGCCCCGAAAACAACCACGCCCGCTGCCTGGTCAGCATTGCCGGGCGCAAGCCCCTGCTGCTGCTCAGCGACTCGCCCGAGGGCACCCTCGCCCGACTCCTGCAGAACAGCGGCCTGGCGGTGCAGGGGCGGCGACCGGCACCCGCAGAACTGGACCCGGCGAAACTCAGCGCTTATGCAGGAGTGCTGCTGGAGAATGTCCCGGCCGGACGGCTGGGGTTGCCGGGGATGGAGGCACTCTCGGCCCTAGTCCAGGCGGGACGGCTGGGGTTGCTGATGACCGGCGGCCGGAACGCCTTTGCCTGCGGCGGGTATTACCGCTCGCCCCTGGAACCAGTTCTGCCCCTCGCCCTGGAACAGCGGCAGGAGCTCCGCCAGAACCGTCTGGGGCTGGTGGTGGCCCTGGATCGTTCCGGCAGCATGTCCATGCCCTGCGGGCCAGTCACCAAAATGACCCTGGCCAACCGGGCCACCCTGGAGGTCTTTCGTCTTCTGCACGGCAGTGATGAATTTGCGGTCATTGCGGTCGACAGCCAGGCGCACCTGGTCTTCCCCTTGACACCGGTGCATCAGCTGCAGAACGCGGAAGCTAAAATCCTCTCCATTGAGTCCATGGGCGGCGGCATTTACACCTACACGGCCCTGCATCAGGGCATCAGTGCGCTGCTCTCCTCCACTGCGGTGACCCGCCATCTGCTGCTCTTCGCCGACGCCAATGACGCCGAGGAACCGGGCGAATACCGGGAACTGCTGCGCCGGGCCGCAGAGGCCGGCATCACGGTCAGCGTGGTCGGACTGGGCCGCGAGAGCGATCTCTATGCCGACTTCCTGCAGGAAATCGCCGCTCTCGGCCAGGGCAAATGTTATTTTACCGAACAGCCCGAAGAACTGCCCCGCATTTTTGCAGAAGACACGTTTGTGATGGCGCTCAATACTTTCCTGGATACTCCGGTCAGGGGCGATTTCACCCCTGCGGTGCAGACCATCACCCGCCCCGGCACTCTCCCTCCCAGCCTGGAATTCGGCGGCTACAACCTGTGCGGTCCCAAGGCAGGCAGCGAGAACATCCTGATTTCGGCTGACGAACAGCGCGCCCCTCTGGCCGCAGTCGGCTATGCCGGCCAGGGCCGCACTGCCGCTCTGGCTGCAGAAGCAGCTGGCAACTACAGCAGCCCTGTTGCAAGCCAGCCCGCCGCCAGTCTGCTCCTGAGCGCACTCGCCAGCTGGATGCTGGCAGGAGCAGATAACAGCAGCGAGCAATTCCTGCTCAACCAGGAAATCAGCAACGGTGATCTCCGGGTGGAACTGCTCCTGCCGCCGGAGCGCCTGCAGGACCCGTTCCCGAGCACACCCGAGGTATCAGTGCTGGTCTTTGACCGGACTCAAGCTCAACCTCTGCAGCGGCACCGACTGGAATGGGAGACCCCGGACCGCCTCAGCTGCCGGGTCCCGCTGGCAGGCGAAAACGTCTACCTGCCCAGTATCAGCTGGCCGGGCCAGACTGCCCTGCCTCTCGCACCTGCAGCACTGCCGTACTCACCAGAATTCCGCCCCCTGCACAGCCCTGCCGCACAACACAAACTGGCCCAGCTCCTCACTTGGACGGCAGCAACCGGAGGGCAGGAAAGACTGCAGCCGGGCGCAATCTGGCAGGACCTCCCGCCGCAGTCCCGCCGGGTCAGCCTCACACCCGCGCTGGCCTTGCTGGCTATCCTGCTGCTGCTGTTGGAAGTTGCCGAACGGCGACTGACCCTGAGCCGCTTCTTCCGCTGGAATAAAACTGCACCCCAGCCTGCCGAAAAGCAGCAGGAAGACAGCACTCGGTCCCTGACCGCCATGCAGCCTCCGCCGCCGGAGGCAACGTCCGCGGAGCCACTCGCCGGGCCCCAGGATTCTGCATTAGGTGCTGCCTTCCGGCGAGCCCGGCGCAAATAAGCCGGCCGGCAGTGAACTATTTTTGCGCCTCCAACGTGACTTTTTTCAATGTACATTCATATTAAGGGATTTACCTACTAATCTGGAACTGCCTGATCTATGCAGCACCCCACCTATCACAGCCAGCTTACCCAGCTCAGGGACGGTTTTACGGCCTGTTTCGGCACCGCCCCCGCGCATGTCACCCGGGCGCCAGGACGCTTGGAAATCCTTGGTAATCACACTGACTACAACGCCGGTACGGTCTTGAGTGTGGCGGTGGACCGGGCCATGTTCGTGGCCATCGCACCGGCCGACCCTGCCAAGCGGAACTGTCAGGTGGTCGACTTGCATGACCACAGCCGGCGTGAATTTTCTCTTGCCGACCTGGCACATCCCCGCAAAGGCGACTGGGCCAATTACATCAAGGGGCTGCTGGTGGAACTGCAGCAGCGCGGCATTGCCGTGCCCCCCTTTTCGGCTGCCTTGCTGGGTGAGGTCCCGCTGTCAGCCGGGATGAGCAGCTCTGCCGCTCTGGAGATGGCCATGCTGCTGGCCTTGACGCAGCTGTGCGGGGTTGAGCTGCCCTGGCTGGATTGCGCCAAAATCGGCCAGGCCTGCGAAAACAATTACATCGGTGCCAGGACCGGCCTGCTGGATCAGTTCAGTTCCCTGCGGGGCAAGCAAGGCTGCCTGATCTATTCGGATTTCCGCAGCTATGAAGTCAGCACGGTGCCGATTCCCGCAGGGACTGCATTCGTAGTGGCCAATTCCATGGTCAAGCATAATTTAAGCCAGGAATACAACGAACGCCGCCAGTCCTGCGAGGAGGCGGTCGCCGCCTTGGCCAAAATCTATCCCGGGGTCTCCGCGCTGCGCGATGTTTCCTGGGGCCAGCTGCTGGCTGCGCGCCAGCAGCTGGCCCCGCTGCCCTTCCGGCGGGCCCTGCATGTGGTCGGTGAAATCACCCGGGTCGAAAAGGGCCGTCTGGCCTTGCAGCAGGGAGACGTGGAACAGTTCGGGCAGTTGCTGCTGGAATCACAGCAGAGCTCAGAGGAGAATTTCGAGAACAGCTGTCCGGAAATCGACGCCCTGGTCGCCATTGGGCGTGGCCTGCCCGGGCATCTGGGAGCGCGCATCAGCGGCGGCGGTTTCGGCGGCATTTGTGTGCATCTGGTCCGCGCCGAGCAGGCCGAAGAATATCTGGCAGCACTGCAGAAGATATATCATGAACGCAGCGGCCGCAAAATATCTGCCATGATCTGCCAGGCCAGCGCTGGCGCCAGCTGCCTGGACTGAAAACGGCCCGCCGGGAAAACATGCTCACAGCCGCCCGGCGGGACACATCATCCCATCCTTCCATCACCAAAAAACAGACCGTAACGCCATGTTCGAAAACCTTTCCCTTAAATTTCAGGATGCCTTCCGCAAGCTGTCCGGCAAGAAGAATTTATCCGACAGCAATATGAGCGAGGCCCTGGCCGACATCCGTGCTGCCCTGCTGGATGCCGATGTCAATTACCAGATTGCCGGCAAATTTATCGATGAGGTCAAGACCGCCTGCCTGGGGCAGGAGGTGCTGCGCAGCGTCACTCCGGGCGAGCAGACCATCAAGATCGTCAATGACAAGCTGATTGAGCTGATGGGCAGCCAGACCGCGGAACTGGATTTATCCGCCTCGCCCACGGTGATTATGCTCTGCGGGCTGCACGGCAGCGGCAAGACTACCACCTGTGCCAAACTGGCGCTGTTTCTGCAGAAGAAGCACAAGCGGCGGGTGATGCTGGCGGCCTGCGATTTGTACCGCCCGGCCGCCATTGAGCAGCTGGAGGTGCTGGGCCGCGAATTAAGCCTGCCAGTGTTCAGCGACCACAACAGCAAGGATGTGGTTGCGGTTGCCACCAGGGCGCTGGCGGAAGCCAGAAAACATAACCGCGATGTGCTGATTGTGGATACGGCCGGGCGCCTGCAGATCGATCAGCCCCTGGTACAGGAGCTCGTCCAGATCAAAAACAATCTCGCACCGCAGGAAATCCTGCTGGTGGCCGATTCCGCCCTGGGACAGCAGGCGGTCTCGGTGGCTGAGCATTTTGATCATGCCCTGGATATCAGCGGTATTATCCTGACCAAGCTGGACGGCGATGCCCGCGGCGGCGCAGCCGTGTCAATGCGGCAATCAACCGGCAAGCCGATTAAATTTGTCACCGTCGGTGAGCGCCCCTCCGACCTGGAAATTTTCCATCCCGACCGTATGGCCTCGCGAATTTTGGGCATGGGCGATGTCGTAAGCCTGGTGGAACGAGCGGCGGAGGCATACAAGGAAGAAGAAGCTGCGGCTCTGGAGGAGAAAATCCGCAAGAGTACATTTGGCTTCGATGACTTCCTGAATCAGATGAACACCATGCGCAAAATGGGCGGTTTCGCCTCGCTGCTGAAATTTCTGCCGGGCATGAACAACATCCCCAGCGAACTGCTGGATGACTCACAGTTCAAGCGTTTCGAGGGCATTATTCACAGTATGACCTTCGCTGAAAGACGAGTGCCGGAAATCATCACCCCCCCCCGGCGCAAGCGTATCGCCAAAGGCAGCGGCAGCGACTTGAAGGATGTTAACGAGGCCATCACCCGCTTCCTGGAAGCCCGGAAAATGATGGCCAGGATTGCCAACGGCAAAGACAACGGAATGCTGGGCAAGCTGCTGGGCGGAGGCATGCCAGGCTTGGGCGGCGGCATGGACGATATGGGTGAGGCAATGCCGGGCCTGGGGGGCGGCGGCGCAATGCCCGGATTTGGCGGCGGTTATGGCCGGTCTGACAATTACTCTTCCGGTCCCTCTGCGGCTGAGAAGGCCCGCCGGGAAGCCCGCCGCAAGATGGCGAAGGCCTCCCGGAAGAAGAACCGCAAGAAGAAGTAGAATCAGCCTGGAGTTTGCATTTGCTGCAGGCAGCATCCGATTACGCAGCCGGCCGCGAACCGCGGTTGCCCCGGCGCGAGAATTGTAGACATAAGCTAATTGCGAGAATCACCCCGGAATTAAGTCAAAGGAGTCATCAGATGCCGAGTATCCCCATCGCGTTGGAAATGTATTCAGTCCGTAAAGAGTTCACCGCAGACCCCCTGGGAACCATGCGGGCGATAAAAAAGATGGGCTATGCCGGGGTGGAATTCGCCGGCGACCCGCAGTTCTGTCCGGAATTTTATGCCGCCTTGCTGAAAGAGACCGGTCTGGTCTGCTGCGGCTGGCACACCAGCTGGGCCCGGGTGCAGCCTGATACTCTGGCCGAGACCGTGCGGTTGAACCAGACCGTGGGCAACAAATACATCATCATCCCCTGGCTGGATGGCAAGACCCACGATGACTGGCTGGCATTGGCCGAGCAGATGAACAGCCTGGCTGACCAGCTGGCCCTGTATGGGATGCGCTGCGGCTATCATAATCACGCCGGCGACTTCAAGCCGGTCGAAGGCCGGCGTACCTTTGATACCTTCTTCAAGCACACCTACAAGAAGGTCGTGATGCAACTCGACCTGGGCAACGCCATGGCCGGCGGCGCCGCGGTAATGCCCATCCTGGAAGATCATCCCGGACGGTGCCAGACCATTCACCTCAAGCCGTACAGCCTTGACCCGGCCAAAGCGTACCGGCCACTGATTGGCGAAGACGATATCAATTGGCCGGCAATCTATGAGTTCTGCCAAAGCAAGGGCGACACCGAGTGGGCAATCGTAGAATATGAGTGCCCGGAGCTGCCGGCACTGGAGGCAGTGGAAAAATGTCTCCAAGCCCTGGTGCGGCTGAACTGGCGCTGAAAAAACCGCCGTCGGGGCGCTCGTGGGGCGCTCCGCTTACGGGACCTCGCATAGCCGCACATGGTCGATCCAGGCGGTTCCCTCAGCATTATACAGTGAGAACCGCAAGTACGGTTTGCTGCGGTTGCCGATCTGCTCGCCGGTGGTGAAAGAGAATTCCTGGCGGGCCCAGGTGAAGGTCCCGTAGGCTCTGACCGGCGGGAAAGTATTGACCTTGCCGCTGCCTTCGTCCAGGCGCAGGTAAAAGCCGCTGCCGGCCGCCAGCGGCTTTACCTCCCGGAGCCGGAGATAGAAGCTCAAGCGGTAGGTGGTATTCGGCTTCAGATTGGTGAAATGCTGGTTGATGCCCGGGCTGTCCGGCTGCAGACGCACTGATCCGCCGCCGGTCAGGAAGCACTGCTCATCGCGGTACACCGGCACACTCGACGCCCACTTGCCCAGAAAACGACCCTTGGCGGGTAGCCTGAAATCACCATCCTGGAGGATATTCTGCGCGTTTTCATCCTGGCAGGTAATGGTCCCGAAACTGGGGACATCGCTGAATTTCTCCGCATAGAAGCTCCAGCGGTATCCTGGAGTCTTAAACGGCACCTGATTGAGCACCCGGAAGCGGGAAAAATTCGCCACCATTTCTGTTCCCGGCATCGGTTCCAGGCTGCTGCGCGGCACCTTGACCTCCGCCAGCCATTTTTCGCCCGGGACGATGCTGGTTTTGACCGTGGCCCCGCTGTTCCAGGTCCAGTCATTGCGTTCGAAGCTGCGCTTCAAATCACTGAATGAGCCGGCGGGATTGACCAGTATCTGGTAGTACCCTTTGCGGTCACAGGAGGGGTTCAGGAAAATCTCCACCGTGCTGTCCCGCCAGATATCCTGGTCATCGAATTCCCGCGGGCTGAAGGTCATCTTGTCGGTATGCGGTTCCTGGCACTCGAAGGTGAAATAGAAGAATTCGGCATCGCAGTACGGCTTCACCGTGGTCTTGACCTCGATGGGCAAATCCTGGCGTGAGACCAGGTAAATTTCCTGCGCTTTTGCGGGCGAGTCCGCCAGATAGGCGCGCCAGTACAGCTGGTCATTCCTGGTGCGGGCGAAGGCCGCCCGGGAAGCCAGCACCGGCTGCCAGATTTCCGCACTGATATACTCGACCCGCCGGAGTGCCTCCGCGTCCCCGGCCGCCAACTGCCGGGCCTGCTGCAACAGAGCTTCCATACGCGACATCTCCTCCGGGGAGTAGATTTTGCCCCAGATTTCTTCGTCCGAGGGCGGGACGATGGTCGGCCCCAGGGGCGTCTCCACCAGATTCCGGGTGGTCTTCAGCCAATTCCGCTCGATGCTCTCATAGAATTCCTGCATCGGGGCCGCCGCGGCGGCGAACATCAGACGGTGGTGTTCAGCCAGCATCTCGGACACATCCAAGTCGTTATCCCAGGCAACTTTGGCGAAGGCATAAGTGGTCAGGTATCCGTGCAGCCACTGCTGGGTGCCGGCTTCCATAAAGCCCCCCATACACCAGGGTTTGACGCGCTGGTAGAATTCCACCACTGCCCGCGGGGTCAGATGGGGAATCTGGGGGCGTGTCTCCCCCCGGTAGACATAGACCCAGGTCCAGAGCCGCTGGCCCAGCTTGTCCTTCCAGGCCGCCAGCAGCTGCTCGGAGAGCTGTCCTCCCGGGGTGCCGTTCTGCCAAGGGCCGCCCAGCGCGTAGGAACAGAGCATATTGGCAGGAATTTTCCGTTCGGGGATATTCTTGAAACGCCCGTATGCTGGTGCGCCCACATAGCCGGGAATGCCCTGCTGCTGCAATGCCTCCGCGATATCGATGAAGAAATCCCAGAGCAGTTTATTCTCGTCGTTGTTGTTCTCAGCCCGGAATTTCTGGCATTTCTCACAGAGGCAGGGTATCATCCCGTCATTGGGAGAGATATCGAAAGACGGCAATCCGGTCGGGAAGCGCGAGTACGTCCAGCGGGATTTGCCGGCATTGTCGAGCACCCCGCGGCTTTCCGCGCTCTGACCGGTCAGAAACGCAATGGCGTCCAGGATTACTTCCTGCTTGATAGCGCTGCTGAAGCAGAGATGGCCGGTGCGGTTGCGTTCAATGGGATCATTGGGGTCGCAAATCCGCTCGCCGTTGCTTTTCATGGCGAAATATTCCGGATGGGTCTTGCCGAAGCGCTGTACGTACCCGAGGAACGCCAGCCCATGGCAGGTGGTCAGGTTCAGCGTCCCGAGGCGGACCCGCAGGTGATTAGTATGAAAGTCCCGGGGATACTCCAGTCCCTCGGGCATGAATTTCGCACTCTTCCCATAGCAGACATCATAGAAACGCCGCTGCGGGAAATCCGGGCGGTCGGCGATGTCGATTTGCGGCAGCTGCCAGTCCTGCTGCCTGGGGGTGACGGTACCGATGTCACCGGGGAAGTAGAATCGCACTCCGGCGAAGCGTTCCAGGAAGGCATAAGTACCATAGAGCGTGCCGCATTCCGGGAACAGACCGGTGCCGCCGGCGTTGCTCGGCGGCCGTTGGTCATCCCGGCCGATAATCAGCACATCCCGGCCCAGGGTTTTGATCACGAAGCCGTCGCGGTCGAAGGATTCGGGGTCGATACCATTCTTGGCGGCCAGTTCACGGTCGCCCAGGATTAAGGCCGGGAGGCTGCCGCTCGCCCGGCGCAACACCGGTATTTTGGCCGCGAACACCCGTCCCAGCAGCTCAGAGGCCTCCTCTGCCGCCATTCTGGCCGCTGGCGAGGGTCCGGCGACCAGTTCGAAGGCGACACGGCCGTCCTGCACCCAGGCCTGGGTGGCCGCTGCGGTGATTTCGATCCGCCTGCTGGTCGTAGGCTCGAGGTTCATCCCGGCACCGGCAGCGGCCACGAGGCTGAAAGTCAGGAATGAAAACAGCTTGAGGTGCATGATTCTTCCCTTTGATGATGAGCTGAAATTCAGAAATTTTTCCTGTCCCGGAGGATATAGCTCGGCCCGCCCAGGCTGCTATCGCGTCAATGGTCAAATGGGGACATGGGGCGAAAACAAAATTACCGGGTTAAAGGAGGGTATCGCTGCTCACACCGGGGCAGCGGCAGATCTTCCAATAAGGCTCAGGGCAGCAGGCTGCGGCGGATTGCCTCGTATTTGTCATCGACCTGCAGGAACAAGGCGAAATCCTGGAGCATCGGGCGCAGTTCCTTTTCCTGCTGATCAAGCAGTGCGGCAATTCTCTCCTGCCGCGACTGCGCTGCCTGGAAAGAGCGCTGGGCCTCCTGGAACTTCTTTTTGAAACTGCGGATTTTATCGTGTTTCAGCATCTGCAGCGCCTCGCTGTACAGGCGGATCGGCTCCTGCAGCAGCGGGGGGGCGGCCATCTGCAGCTTCAGCATCTTGTTCTGGAGCAGGGTCAGGGCCAGAGTATTAATCCGGTAATCTTCCAGAACCCTGGGCATCTGGTCCAAGGGCACCCGCTGCACGGCATTGCTCCGGCCAGCCTGCAGCAACGGCACGGTGATCAGCTCCTGCAGCTGCTCTAACACCTCGGCTGAATCCGCCCGCTGCCAGCCCTTGCCGCTTTCACTCAGGACATTGCGGGTGTACCAGTCCTGCAGTGTATGGTCAAGGCGGTGCCATTCGGGTTTGAGCAGGAACTCGCAGGCCTCGTATCCTTGCCGGCCATAGGCCTCCATTTCAAACAGACGCCGGAAGAACTCCCCGGGCGTCAGCCGGCTGCTTTCGATAGTCCGGACCAGCAGATCGCAGTGCTGCAGATACAGCCGGAACAGCGCCCCGTCCTCGGCCGGCATGGGCCGGCTCAGCAGCAGTTCGATCTGCGGGAAATGCCCGGACAAGAATTGGCCCCTAGCAATGCGGTAATCTGAGGCAAAGAAAGTCCGGATGCCCAGTCCGTCATAAAACACCCGGTTGCACAGCGCAGCCGCCAGCCAGTTGGCAGAATCCAGGCTGAGACTGTCGCGCCGCAGGAATTCCCGTATCCGGCGCTGAATGATTGCCTTGCTGATGGTGAAAAACAGCTGCACTGGTCGGTCCTGCCGGGAAAGGAATAAATTCCCGGCATCAGAGGGCTCCAGCTCATCCTGCTTCAGAAGATGAATAGTCAGAGTCTGCTGGGCGCTGCCGGGGAGCTGCAGCAGGCGGTCGGTCTCCCGGGCCAGCAAGGCCGACAGCACTGCCAGGTTCTTGGTGTCATACAGGTCGTCGGTGCGCACCCGCAAGGCAAAGGCGGACACGGTTTCCGTAAATTTCGGCTGCGCTACACTCCTTGACCAGCCCAGGCCCGGCAGGCACAAGACAATACTGAGGAGAATGTTACGGCGAACAGACATAAATCATTCAGCCAAGGTCAGAATCATAGTCAAAGTTCCGGCTGCATGCCGACACCAGGGATCACTGAGAGGAGGCACGTACGGCCAGCGCTGATATGCATCGCTGCCAGACAGCTCCACATCCGGGACCACAGGCCCGGTGAACTCCCCGGCAGCTTCCGCGGGGCAGCGGAAACGCATGCCGGTCGCCAGGCTGATTTCCTGCCCGGCTCCGCGGATGCCGGTGCTTTTCTGGCCCAGCAGCAACGCCTTGCCGCCTTGCCGCAGATTGGCCGCCAGCAGTTCCGGGGCGCCTGCGGTCTCTCCGTCAATCAGAATCATGATGGGCAGAGCCAGGCTGAGCAGCTGCTGCTGGTAGAATTCCGCCACGCTCTCCTGGAAACCCTTGCTGCCGCGCAAATCCAGAATCACCCCGCGCCACTTTTCTTTTGGCAGCAGCTTCAGGCAATTTTCCCACCCCTCCTGGTCCAATTGCCGGAAATCTGCCAGCCGCAGGAAGACTTCACCCGCATCACCCGGCAGACAAATGGGGGAATGCTCCTCGGCCGCAATGCTTAGAGGCAAAGGCACGGCCGGAATGCCCAGCAGCGAGAGGAGTTGCTGTATCAGGAGTGCATCGCTGCTGCCGCTAAGTACCGGCAACAATGACTTCTCCTCCAGAACGCGCACCAGCTCCGGCAGAGCGGTCGGAGACACAGCTGCCGGAGCTGCCCCGGCTCTCAAACAACAGCAGAAACCGCACCCCAGCAGCAAAAGTGACCGCCTGAAACACTTGCTCATAACTGCAGCTCCTGGTCATCGGACAGGACCTTGTCCCGGCGGGACGCCCGGTCCGCCTCCAGGCGAGCCCGCAGCGACGGGTCGGTGCGGGCCAGAATCTGGGCCGCCAGCAAGGCGGCGTTGATGGCTCCGCCGCTGCCCACCCCGACCGTCGCCACCGCAATGCCGCCGGGCATCTGCACAGTTGAGAGCAACGCGTCCAGGCCCTTGAATGCACCGCCTTCAACCGGGATGCCAATGACCGGCAGCAGCGTATGCGCGGCCAACACCCCGGCCAGATGCGCAGCCCCGCCCGCGGCGGCGATGATGACTTCCAGACCGCGGCGCTCCGCATGGCGGGCAAATTCACTTACCGCCTCCGGAGTGCGGTGCGCCGAGAGCACCCGCACTTCGCAGGCCAGCTCCAGGGCCTGCAGCGTCTGCAGGCAGCACTCCAGCTTAGGCAGGTCGGATTTGCTGCCCATCAGCAGGGCGATTTTAGGGTTCATGGTGGCGGTACTCCGGATAATTTATGAATGGCACAAGCAGTTCAGTAAATAGTGTATTATATTACGGCTTTGGCATAAATTCAATTGCAACGGAGCAATAAATGGCAGTTAACGAACCCTTACCCGGCACTTCCGACCTCTGGGAACCGGAAGTGCTTGACTGGATCAGCCTGGAAAAGCAGGCCAGAAATATTTTTGCCCGCTACGGATATGCGGAACTGCGCACCCCGATTTTTGAACGCACCGACGTCTTTGTCCGCAATTTGGGCAACGAGACCGATGTGGTGCAGAAAGAGATGTACACCTTCCAGGACCGCGGCGGACGCAGTTTGACCTTGCGTCCGGAAGGAACCGCCGGAGTCATGCGGGCCATCGCCAACAAGGGCCTGGAACAAGGCGAAGAAGCCAGAGTCTTTTACTTCGGGCCGATGTTCCGCGGTGAACGCCCCGCCGCCGGGCGCCGCCGGCAATTCCACCAGATCGGGGTCGAGGCCGTGGGCTCGGACTCCCCCTGGATGGATGCCGAGTGCATCGCCATGCTGGTGCATTT
>JAAYYJ010000202.1 GCA_012515455.1 Oligosphaeraceae bacterium | reverse complement strand
AAGATCAGAAAAAAGCAGCCGTTGATCTCCATCTGGTCACGGGGATTGTGGGGCACCTGCAGACGTTCTTTGAGCGCCGCAAAAGCCGTATCCCAGTCCGGCTGGTTTAGGGTATCGTGATTGGCGTAGATGTAGATTTCTTTGGGCTTGTCCTGGGGGAAGGTCTCGTTGAAGATGTCGCGGTAGTGCTTGTAGCCCTCAGGATAATGATAATCGGCAATATCCCCGACATTGATCACCAGGTCGGCTTTCTGCTCCTTGAACAGCTCCAGCGCAGATTGGACCAGCCGGCAGCTCTCCCGGGTGGTCTTGATATGCGTGTCGGTCATGATGCCGACGCGCAAAATCGGCTCCTCGGCTAAAAGCATACAGGACAAAACAGTGCCAAGAGACAGAACCCGGGATACCTTCATGATGGACTCCTTGGTGAAGTGAGGAGAGCGTTGGCCAGGATGTGAGAATTAACACGTCAGCGCGTCCAGGAACGTGGCCTTAATGTAACCGGCAAGGTGTTTTTTGCCAGCCCAGTGGCTTGCATTATGCGCCTCTGCCCAATCTGATGCAAACTTATAGGCGTAATGGTCGCTGAGCCTGCAGTGCAATCAAGACCTGCAAGTCCAGTCAGCACGGAGCAGAAAAGAAAAAATCCGTCAACCCTGACAGTTGACGGATAACCAATAACTACTGGTCGGGGCGGAGGGATTCGAACCCCCGACCTAATGGTCCCAAACCATTCGCGCTAGCCAGACTGCGCTACGCCCCGGATTAACAGAATCAATAAACTGCGTATACTATAACCATGATTCGGGAATTATCAATCCGACTGCCGGAGTTAAAACGATTTTGCAGCGGGAAAAGCGGGACGCGTATCTTGACCGCAGGGCGTCTGTTTTTTCTCGTCACCTCCAGTTTAAATAGAGAACGCCGGGATTGAAAAAAAACACTTCTACAATACATTAACAGTTTTACTTATTGGCCGGATAGAACATATAGAGCACAAGGACTGATTGGATGAAAACATCATTGTCATGGCTGCGGGATTTTGTCGATATCCCCTGGGAGCCGCGGGAACTCGCTGCGCGTCTGACCGCGGCCGGGCTGGAAGTGGAAGGCATTGAGGAAATCGGCAAAATCCCCGCCGGGGTGGTGGTGGCGGAAATCCTGGAACGGCGCCCGCATGAGAATTCCGATCACCTGAGCGTCTGCCAGGTCAGCACCGGCAGCGGCGAAAAACTGCAGATCGTCTGCGGAGCCCCGAATTGCGATGCCGGACAGCGCGTGCCGCTGGCGGGCGTGGGCACGGATTTCGGTGACGGCTTCGTGATCAAAAAAGCCAAACTGCGGGGTGTGGAATCCCAGGGCATGCTCTGCTCGGCCAAGGAACTGGGCCTGAGCGACGAGCACCTGGGGCTGCTGATTCTGCCGCCCGATGCACCGCTGGGCACGCCGTTGTCAGATTTATATCCCACCGATGTGGTGATTGACTGGGAGGTCACCCCGAACCGCCCGGACTGGCTCTCGCATCTGGGCATCGCCCGGGAGATTGCCGCCCTGACCGGCGGCGAACTGCGCCTGCCGGAGTCCGAGCTGTGCGTGACCTTGGACTGCAACGCCGACCAGGCCGCGAAGGTCACGCTGCAGGCGCCGGACCTCTGCCCGCGCTATATCGCCCGGGTATTCCGCGGGGTCAAAATCGGCCCCTCGCCGGATTGGCTGGTGCGGCGTCTGGAAGCCGTCGGGCTGCGTTCGGTGAACAACGTGGTGGACATCACCAACTACGTGATGCTCGAATACGGACAGCCGCTGCATGCTTTCGATCTGGAGACTTTGGCAGGACGGGAAATCATCGTGCGGCGGGCCGAACAAGGCGAGTCGATCGTGACCCTGGATGGAACCAAACTGTCCCTGCAGAACGACAACCTGCTGATTGCCGATCAGTCGCGCGGCGTGGCGCTGGCGGGCATTATGGGGGCGGAGAACAGCATGATTACCGACCAGACTACCACGGTGCTGCTGGAGGCTGCCGCCTTTAACCGCAGCAACATCCGTCTCAGCTCCCGCAATCTGGAGAAGGCGACCGACAGTTCGTACATCTTCGAACGCGGGGTGAGTCCGGAAATGACCGCCCTGGCCAGCGTCCGCGCCGCCGGACTGCTGTGCGCATTGGCCGGCGCGGAGCAGCTGGCGGGGGTCATCGACTGCTATCCTGAACCCTGGCGCAGCCAGCAGATCACCTGCCGCCTGGCCCGGGTCAATGCGCTCCTGGGGTTGTCGTTGACGGCAGAGGAACTGGCCGATTGCTTCCAGCGCCGCGGCATCACGGTCACCGCCAACGACGGACAGGTGCTCACGGTCAAGACCCCGTACTGGCGCTTCGATTTGCACTCCGAGATCGACCTGGTCGAGGAGGCCGCCCAGATGCGTGGCCTGGATGCGATTCCCGAGGCGCCGGCCATCGCCCGTTTGGGCGGCAGTGCCAAGGAGGACACATTCTACCCCCTGGAGGAGGTCCGCGACCAGCTTCAGGCACTGGGATTGGATGAGATCGTCAATTACAGCCTCTGGTCTTTGCCGCAATGCCTGGCCGGAACCGCCCTGCAGGAGGAAGATATCCTGCGGGTCTCGAATCCCATCAGCCAGGACACCGCCTGCCTGCGCCCGAACCTGCTGGCCGGGCTTCTGCAGGTGGTCAATCACAATGTCTCGCGCAATCAACACGACCTGGCTATTTTCGAAATCGGGCGGGTCTTCCGGCTTTGCGCTGGTGCGAAGCAGGAGACAACCCAGATCGGTTTGGCTTTAAGCGGACGCTGTCACCCGGAACGCTACGGCGCGGAACTCACGGCGGAGCATGATTTCTTTTCCCTGAAGGGTCTCCTGGAGAGCTTCCTGGCCAGCCGCAGACAAGGTGATTACGTGTGCGAACCGATCCGTCATCCGGCCTTCAAGGAAGGTGCGGCGGCGCGCATCCTGGTCCAGGGCCAGGAGGTGCTGGTTTTCGGGGAAGCCGCCACGGCTCTGAGCAAGGGCATCCGCCTGCGCTACCCGCTGTTCCTGGCCCTGCTGGACTGGGAGGCACTGCAATCCCTGCCTCCGGCGGTGCCGAAATACGCCGAGTTGCCGCAATTCCCCGGCACGGCCCGGGATATCTCTTTCGTCGCCCCCGGTGGTCTGACCCATCAGGCCATTGTGGACAAGGTCTGCAGTCTGAAGCTGCCCTTGCTGCAGAAGGTCGAGTTGTTTGATATTTTTGAAGATGCCAAGGTCCTCGGTGAGGGCCGGCGCAGCATGTCTTATTCCTTGACCTTCCGCGATCCCAAACGGACCCTGACTGACGATGAGGTCAATCAGCTCCAGGAGAAGATCCGGCGGACCTTGGAGAAGGACCTGGCAGTCGAACTGCGCTGACCGTTCGGGGCAGATAATTCAGGAACACTTAAATGCAAGTACGTCAGTTCAAAACCGGCGGGGTGATTGCCATCAACAATGTGCCCCATATCATTGAGAATATCGAGAAGCACACCCCGTCAGCCCGGGGCGCGGCCACCATCTACAAAGTCCGCTGCCGCAATCTGATTACCCAGAGCAAGACGGACCTCTCGTCCAAAGGCGAGGATGAATACGCGGAGCCGGATTTCCGGCAGCGGGCAGTGCAGTTCCTCTATAACCAGGGCGACGACTACGTCTTTATGGACACCGAGGACTTCGAACAGTTCATCCTGGACCAGTCGATCGTCGGTGATGACAAGTTCTATCTGGTCGACGGCATGGAGGGAATCTTTGCCCTGATCCTGGAAGATCACATCGTGGGTATTACTCTGCCCGATGTGGTGGAACAGAAACTAACCCAGTGCGACCCGGCCATCAAGGGACAGAGCGCCACCAACCGCGGCAAAACCGCGAAGACCGAAACCGGGCTGAATATTCAAGTCCCGGAATATATGGAGCAGGACGAAGTGGTGCGCATCGATACCAGGAACGGGAAGTTCCTGGGACGGGTGGGCACGAGCTTCTAACTCCGACCTGCGCTCCTGGTCCCGGGACGGGCAGTCGAGGAATGGATAATGGCGGTTCTGTATATCATAGCCACACCAATCGGCAATCTCAATGACCTGACCCCGCGGGCGCGGGAAATTCTCTCCAGTCTCGAGGTGCTGGCCTGCGAGGATACACGCCATACTGGTAATATGCTGCATCTGCTGCAGATTCCCCGCCCGGCCACCCTGCTGTCCAATCACGAGCATAATGAGCACGCCATGGCGGGGAAGATTGTGGCACTCCTCGCCGAGGGCAAACGAGTGGGCATCTGCAGCGATGCGGGCTATCCGCTGATCAGTGACCCGGGCTATCCGGCGGCGGTGGCGGCACTGCAGGCCGGACATGAGATCGTGGTGATCCCCGGCGCCAGCGCCGTGCCTATGGCACTGCTCAGCTCCGGACTGCCGCCCTCCAGCTATACCTTCAAGGGCTTCGCACCGCGCAAGCCCGGACAACGACGGCGCTTCCTGGAAATGGAACTGTCGTCACCCCATACGCTGATTTTTTATGAATCGCCGTACCGCATCGGTAAGCTGCTTGCCGAGGCGCTGGCGGTCTATGGTAACCGCCAGGCCGCGGTCTGCCTGGAATTGAGCAAGCAGTTCGAGCGGGTCCGCCGCGGCAGCTTGAGTGAGCTCGCGACTGAGTTTGCAGCTGTGAAAGTCAAGGGCGAAGCTGTGATTGTGATCGCCGGCGACAAGGCCAAGTATGTGATGTCCGATGCAGAAAGCGACGCAGATGCCGACGCCGATGCCGATGCCGATGCAGAAACCTAAGGGAGGGCGGAGATGCGCGACAGCCAGAGAAGCATATGGATCAGTGCCGCAATTCTGCTGATTATGCTGTCGGCGGGGACCGTGCTGGTGCTGCAGACCGCCGAGGCGCGGCGGCTGCGACGGGTCTTGCAAGAGGCCGGGACGTATCGCTTCGATATCGGCCAGCTGGCTGTGCAGCAGCTGGGCGGCCGGCTGCAGATCGCGATCGTCATCCCGGAGTACGTGCCCGCGGAACGGATGCTGCTGGTGCTGCAAAGCCCGCCCGGAATCCTGCAGAGCACCCCGGATGCATTTGCCGAAATGACCCGCTTGCAGCGGGAACTGGGGCCCCTGCAGGGCACAGTGCGGGTGCTGGACCAGGCCGGCGGGCTGATCCAGGAGAGCGCCCTGGGGCTGCGCCATGGTGTGGCCGACCGGCGGTCCCACGGGGTGGTTCTGGCGGTGCTGCCCTCATTGCTAAAAGGAAGCTATCAGCTGCAGATTGAAATCAGCGCTCCGGCACCGGACACCGCACCGGGCGGCGACTGCGAACTGCTCTATGATATTGGCCGGCTGACTTATCTGCCGCTGTATAAAAGCTATGCCCGGGTGCTGGTCTTCGCCCTGCTGGCGGTGCTGCTGGCCCGCATTTTGATTGTCCAGCTGCTCTCCAGCCGCCGCCAGCGGCAGAATGAGAAGTGGCTGGCGGAGGGCATCGGCTGCGATAAAATCATCTATCTGTTGACCGCATATCCGCTCTGGAGTGAGACCTTTTTGCGCCAGGACCTGCGCCTGCTGCTGGCTGAAGGCGTGCCGCTGCAGCCCCTGGCGCTGTTCCCCGGCGATGGCGAATGCCAGCCCGGCTGGCCGCAGGTGCGGGTACTCTCGCCGATCCCCCCGGCGGCTGCTTCCGCCGGCGGTGCATCCCTCAGCCGCTATCTGCCTGCAGGATTGCGGGCAGTGCTGTCATTATTGCGCCATCGCCGGCTGCTGCGCCAGCTGCAGGCGGAAATACGCGCCTCGCATGCCCGGCATATCCATGCGGAGTTTGCCGACCTGGGGGCTTTGCTGGCCGCGGTGGCCGCCCGGCGCAGCGGCATCACTTTCAGCCTCGGCATTCATGCCCGGGATGTGCATGCCAGGAAGTACCCGCTGAAGATGCTCTGCCGGGAGGTCTCTTTTGTCACCACCTGTAACCGCGCCGCCGGGGCAGCCCTGATCAAGCAGATGCCCGATATCGCGCCCAGGCTGCATCTGATTTACCATGGCCTGGAACTGCCGGACTGGCCCTTCCGGGAGCAGGAGCCTGCGGACGCGCCCCTGCTGTTTGTCGGCCGGTTCATGCCCAAGAAGGGCCTGCCGATCCTGCTCCAGGCGCTGGCGCAGCTGCAGGAATCAGGTGAACGCTGTGACCTGGTGGTGCTGGGCTCCGGCCCGGCGGAGTTTGAGTTCAAGGCCCTGTCGGAGTCGCTGGGCTTAGCCGGGAAGGTGCAGTGGCTGGGGATTCTGCCCCGGGAGGAGGTCGCCCGGCAGCTGAGCCGAGCCGAGGCGATTTGCGTGCCCAGCGTGGTGGCGCGCGATGGCGACCGCGAGGGCATTCCCAATGTAGTGGTCGAGGCGATGGCCAGTGGCGTGCCGGTGGTGGCTGGAATCTCCGGCGGGATCGCCGAAATCCTGACCCCGGAGACTGGCTGGCCACTGGATGAGGTGACCCCTGCGGCGTTGCTCGCAGCAATCCGGGCGTTGCGCTCCGAATCCGCTGAGCGGGAGCGCCGCCGGCGGCTGGCCCGGCAGCGGGTGGAAGCGGATTTCGATGCAGTGCGGTTGATCCAGCGCCGGAAGAATCTGTTCCGGCGCTGAGCGGTCGTGGGTCTGCAGCGGTTTGAGGCATTAACACATTTCTGCAACAAGGAACCTTTATGAGCGTAGATTATTTGTCCCGGGCGCGTGATTTCCTCCTCCATGAACAGCAGTTCCATCTGGGATTCCTGCCCACGGAACAGGCCAATCCTTTGTCGGCGAGCCTGGAGGAGGATTATTTGCGCGATCCGGCAGCAGGCGTGCGCACTCTGCAGCGGGTGGACCGGGAGGTGCTCAAGATGGCGGAGCGGGTTCTGGCCTCCGAGCAGTTCAGAGGCCTGCAGCAGGCGCTGACCATCACCTTGGAGCAGGGCGGTAAGGTGGTGTTCTCCGGCTGCGGTGCGACCGGGCGCCTGAGCATCCTGCTCGAGTCGATGTGGCGCCGCGCCTGCCGCAAATACCACTGCGATAAATACGCGAATTCAGTATTCAGCATCATGACCGGCGGCGACTACGCGCTGGTGAAGTCGGTCGAGTCCTTCGAGGATTTTCAGCGCTTCGGGGCCGAGCAGGTCGTCGAGATGGGCATGCAGGCCGGCGACCTGCTGATTGCCATTACTGAGGGCGGGGAGACCTCATCGGTGCTGGGCACGGTCCGGGAGGCAATCTCGCGCGGGGCTCAGGCATTCATCCTGTTCAACAACCCGGCCGAACTGCTGGTGGAGCACCTGGAGCGCAGCCGCACAGTGATCCGCGATCCCCGGGTGGTGGTGCTGGACTTGTTCTGCGGGCCGATGGCCCTGGCGGGCTCCACCCGGATGCAGGCCACGACCTCGGAGCAGCTGGTGGCCGGGGCCGCGCTCGAGAGCACGCTGTGCCGCTTTCTGAACCTGCCGGTGCCCGATTACGCGGAGGATTTCCGCCGTTTGCTGGATGCTCTGGAGCGTCCGGACAGCGTGGCCGCAATTGCCGCCTATACCCAGTTTGAGGCCGAGACATACCGCCGGAAGGGTAAAATCACCTATATTGCCGATTATTTTCTCCTGGATATCTTCACCGATACCACGGAGCGCTCGCCGACCTTCATGCTGCCGCCCTTCCGCAAGAACGGCGATACGCAGTCCGTGCTCTCGTGGGCCTTTGTCAAGCATCCGTTCTGCAGCACTCCGGCGACCTGGGAGCGGCTGTTCTGCCGCCCGTTGCGCTGCCTGTCCTGGCAGCCCGCTGATTACATCCGCATGAATGCAGGAGACCGGATTGTCCAGAATCCCCCTCTGATTTCGGCTGCCGAGCTGCTGAAATTCCCGATTGGCAACGAGCCTAATCCGGAGCGCTTCGCCGGGGAGAATGACTATGCTGTGCTGCTGACTTTCGCGGCAGAGAAGATCGAATACACAGCTTCTGCCCGGGTGAAAACACTGTCCCTGGCGGCAGCAGACGGAGACTTCTCCCTGCCCGCCCTGCCAGTCTGCGGCGGGTCTTCGCCGTTGCGTCTGATGGATCACCTGGCCGTCAAACTGACCCTGAACACCATTTCCACGGGAACTATGGTTCTGCTCGGACGGGTCAGCGGGAACTGGATGAGCTGGGTGGATTTAAGTAACAAGAAATTGCTCGACCGCGGAATCCGCCTGATTGCCCAACTGGGACGGCTGGAGTACGCCGCGGCTTGTGAACTGCTGTTCAAAACTATGGCCGAAGTGGAGGCCAGGACCAAGCCGGGACAGGAACGCCCGCCGGTGGTCAAGGTGGCCCTGCAGTCATTGCAGCAGAACCGCTGACCGTAGCCTTGGGGCAACAAACGGAGAATTGAGGATGTCTTCTGGCGGTGAAGCGACGATTACCGGTCCCCTCGAGGATTACGCGTTCCTGTCCGATCCTGACAGCGCCGAAGTGTTTATTGTTGAGCGCGATGGGCAGGTGAGGCAATGGGTTGAGGAGGAGGCTCCCGGACATATCCCGGATCGCCGCAAGGCAATCTTGCCCAACCTGTTCAACTGGCAAGAGCTGCTGCCGGGACATTGCACCTGGCAGTGGCTGGACGGATATTTGCCGGTCCTCATCATTACCTCTGAGCAGGGCCCGGAGATACAGCTGCTCGCCCTGGCTGACCGGCTGCTGCTCAACCTGCTTGGCGGGGTGTTCGAGTATCCCGGCGGGAGAACCCTGGACCAGCAGTGCTTCGCCTCGGCGCTGGCCAAAATCCGCCGGCACTGGCAGGCATTTTTTGCCTCCGGGCGGCAGCTGCCCGCAGTTACGCCGCGTCTGGATGCGGCCTGGAAGAGTGCGTTTGTGCAGACCCTCTCTTCCTGTACTGGGCGGTGCCCGCATTATGGCATCGAGCACTACAACTGCTTCGTGCACGATTCTTTCCCGCCGGCAATTCTGGCCCTGGTCAGTGCGCTGCGGCAGTTCGAGCATTTTGACCTGGCCCGGAAACACCTCGCTTTTTATCTGCAGCGCTATATCTGCGCCGATGGCACCATCGATTATTACGGCCCGGCGATTTCCGAATACGGGCAGCTGCTGCAGCTGCTGGCAGAAATGTCGCAGGACCCGGACGGCCAGGATTTTCTGCGGGAGCAACTGGCGGTTGCAACCCGGATGCTGTATTACCTCTTCCGCTTGATCAATCAGCGCATGTGGCAGAAAAACAGCCCATACCGGCTGATGGCCGGCAGTCCCGAAGCCGATACCCGCAATGACCAGGACGAGTACCTGCATAATAATTTCTGGGTCCAGCGCGGGCTGTCCAGCATCTCCCCCTGCTTGTCTGAGCTGGCGCCCGAGCTCGCCGGTGAATGCCGGCGCATGGCCGCCATCCTGGCCCGGAGACTGCAAAAGGCCGTCGCCGACCTGGAAGCGAAATTCGGACTGCTGGGGTACCGTGTCCAGCAGCGCGGACGCATCCGCGACTTCACCGGCGATCTCGATTACGCCTACGCGAACTACCGCTACTACCCGGAAATGCTGGGCAGCGGGCTGCTGACCCCTGAACAGGCCCGGCGCTTTGTCCAGGACCGGCAGCAGTACGGCGGCAATTTTGCCGGCAATACGGTCCTTACTTGGCCGGGACTGCCGCGCTGCCTCGATAACTGGCCGATTGCCGAATACGCCCGCGGGCTGCTGGAAATCGGCGCCAGGGAGGAGTTCTTCCAGATTCTCAGCGGGCATTTCCGCTACCACCAGACCCAGGATACCTATACCGCCTACGAGATGGTGCTCTGCGAGGGTAATCCCCGCCGCGCCTTCTCAGATTGGTGCGTGCCCTGCCAGCTGGTCATTCCGCGACTGCTGGGATGGAGCTATGCATACCGCCGCTACGATGGCACAGTGCTGCATTGGGGCGGGCCCTCGCCCCGGGATTTCGGCTGAGGACGGTTACCACCAAAACCGGAGGAAGATGAGCATGCAGGATTTTTCCCCATTGTTCGCACTCCTGGAGCAGTCCAGGAAGACCGTGGCCTTCACCGGCGCAGGTGTCTCGACCTTGTCCGGAATACCGGATTTTCGCGGTCCCCATGGGGTCTTTTCCCAGCGTTGGCAGGACTGGTCGGTCGAGGAATTGCACAATATCGAGGTCTTCGAGGCGCATCCGGAGGCCTTCTACGGCTATGCCAAAAACGCCTGGTATGCCTTCGACACCCTGCCGGTCAATATCGTGCATCAGGTGCTGGCGGAAATGGAGCAGCAGGGCCTGCTGGCGGCAGTTTATACTCAGAATATCGATATGCTGCATCAGAAGGCCGGCAGCCGCCGGGTCGAGGAACTGCACGGTACCATGGCCGCCCATCATTGCCTGCAGTGCAACCGCAGTTTCCCGTATGCTGAGATCAAAACGCTGGTCCTGCAGGACCAGGTCCCCCGCTGCCCGCAGTGCCAGGGGCTGATTAAACCCGATGTGGTGTTTTTTGGGGAAAATCTCGATGCCGGGATGCTCCAGCGCGCCCAGCGGGATTTCAGCAGCGCCGAATTGACCCTGGTGCTGGGCAGCAGCCTGACGGTAGAACCGGCGGCCAGCCTGCCCAGGCTGACCCTGCAGAACCATGGCCGGCTGGTCATTGTCAACGGCCAGCCGACTCCCTTGGATCAGCAGGCGGCGCTGAGCTACGACGACCTGGAGGTTGTCTTCAAGGCCCTGCAGACCTGGCTGGATGATCCCGGCAGGACCGCGGGACGACCCCGGCCAGCGCTCTAGTCTTCCGGAAACGGGACTACTGCGGCGATATCATCGACCTGGTTCAGGATCATCGCCAGGCGGTCCAGGCCGATCGCGATGCCGGCGGCCGGCGGCAGCCCCAGGCGCAGCGTCTCCAGGAAGGTCTGGTCCAGGGGGTACACCGGGCGGTTCTGCTCCCGGCGCAGGGCTGCGCAGGCGGCGAAGCGCCGTTCCTGCTCCTGGCTGTCCAGCAGCTCGCTGCAGGCGTTGCCGAGCTCCAGTCCGCAGACGTACAGCTCCCAGCGTTCCACCCGGTCGGGGCAGCCGGGGATGGCCTGGCTGAGGCCGCTGCAGGCCAGAGGATATTGGGACAGAATCAGCGGTTTGGCGAAGCCCAGGTGGGGTTCAATCTGTTCCACCAGCACTTGTTCGAAGGTGCCGTTCTGCAGGCACTGGTCCAGGTCGGTGGAGGCATATTGCCGGAATGCCTGCTCAACGCTGATTTCATCCCAGGGCGGCGTGAAATCGACGCAGTGTCCGCGGAATTGGCAGGTGGTCTGTTGCAGGCAGTCCAGCAGCACCTGCGGGAGCAGTTCCTGGGTGTCCTGCAGGATATCGCGCCAGCCGGCGTTCAGGCGGTACCATTCCAGCATGGTGAATTCCGGCAGATGGCGGCGGCCTCGCTCGCCTGCGCGGAAGCAGGGGCCGATCTGGTAGATTTGCTGGTAGCCGGCCCCGAGCAGACGCTTCATGTGCAGTTCCGGGGAGGTGCGCAGCCACTGGCTGCCCGAAGACTCCGCATCAATATAATCCTCCAGGGCGGGTGCGGTCAGGCGGACTGGCGTCTCCACGGCCAGGAAACCCCGGTTGTCCAAGTGCCGTCTGATGGCGGCCATCATCCTGGCCCGTATCTGCAGCGCCGGCTGCTGTTTCTGCAGCCGGAGGCGTTCGTTGCGAGCGTTCTGGCAGTTAGGTGTAATATCAAGCATGGTTATAGCTTTTGGGCAGTAAACAGTTATGTTCTCTTCAGCAGTGCGGCTGAACGGCGGCAATAGCGATGAGGGCTCATATCGTCCCGGCACGCATTAATATAATTGCCGGGGACGGGTTCGCCAGCGCCGGGAATGCGGCAGGAGTAATCACTGGTAATCGTCTCTCGGCGGCGGGGGCGAGATCCCGCGCGGGGGCGGCTGGACGTGGCGGTGGATGTACTGTCCTGCGCGGGTATCGCCATTACTGTAGAACCCGGCCAGCTGTCAATGACAACTCAATTTGGCGCCAAATTTGGCATGTAGTGGTACCACCTGCACCGGTTGATTATTTTGGGTCTGAATCAGGATTTCATAGAGAAAAAATCCGCTTCTTCGGGTGCTTCAAGGTGGAGCCAGGCACTTATCAAAAATGGCGCCGATTTTGATTATCATCCACACCAACACAGCAGTGGGATATCGTTGGTGTCCTGCACGGGTGTCGCCATTGCCGTAGAACCCGGCTCGGATGTTGCGTAGCTGGGGGGGCTCTCGCGCGCGCGTCCTTAACGGGAATGGAGGCCCCCCTCGGTAGGGTGGGCTGAGAGCCCACCAAAATGGCGCAGGGAAAAAGTAGTCCATTTTGCCAGTCTGACAAGCATCAAAATGTATTTTCCTGAAAACTCTTGGAATTTCCATCCTTTTCACCGCCAGGGACAAGTGTTCCCGGGACTGCGGCACCTTGGGATACAATCCTTGCCGGGATGCATTTTCCTGAGAACGGTTGGCCTTTCCCTCGTTTTCACCGTCAGGGACAAGTATTCCCGGGACTGCGGCACCCTTTGGGAACAGTCATTGCCGAGATACATTTTCCTGAAAACTGTTGGAATTTCCATCCTTTTCACCGCCAGGGACAAGTGTTCCCGGGACTGTGGCCCCTTGGGATACAATCCTTGCCGGGATGCATTTTCCTGAGAACGGTTGGCCTTT
>JAAYYJ010000201.1 GCA_012515455.1 Oligosphaeraceae bacterium | reverse complement strand
TTGCAAAAGCTGGTGGTGCAGATTACAGTAAGCTAACTGCGTTGGAGCTGACCCTAGCTGCAGTTCAGTTTGCTGCGGTTGGGGTTGTCCCCGGTCTTTGTTGCCAGGCCGTGATTTATGGCCTAACCAAAGTGGTGTGATGCAGCGGCTGCGGCATTTCACCTGATTGTTTCCAAATAGGAAGGAGCAAGGAGGTTATCATGGGCATGTTTTGCCATCAATGTCAAGAGACTGCGATGAACAAGGGCTGTTCTCTGAAGCAGGGCATTTGCGGCAAGACCGCAGAGGTTGCGAATCTGCAGGATTTGTTCATCTGGACTCTGAAAGGCATTTCGTTTTTCGCGGTCAAGGCCAAGAAGTACGGCTGGTATGATGAGAAGACGGCATTTTTCCTGGACAAGGGGTTGTTCAAGACCATCACCAACGCCGATTTCAACCGCCAGGATTTCATCGCTGACATCTTCACGGCGGTGCAGCTCCGGGACGCGGTCAAGGCCTTCCTGGCCGGCAAAGAAGCACTGTGCTGTGTGCCGGAATGCGCCTCCTGGTCGCCTGCCAACGAGGCGGATATTCTGAGCAAGGCAGACCAAGGCACGGGCGGCTGGATGGAGATCGAAAATGAGGACCTCAGGGCCTTGAAAGCACTGGTTCTCTATGGTCTGAAGGGCATTTCCGCCTACCTCGAACACGGCTACCAGATTAAAAAACAGGGGCAGGAGATTTTTGAATACCTGATGTATGGACTGTCAGAACTGGTGCGGGAGGATATCAGCGCGGACGAGCTGGTGGCCCTGACTCTGAAAACCGGCGAGTACGGCGTAAAAGTAATGGCGTATCTCGACGAAGCCAACTCCAGCAGCTACGGAGCGCAGGAAATTTCGGAAGTCAACCTCGGGGTCAGAAACAACCCGGGAATCCTGATTTCCGGACACGACTTTGTGGACCTCGAGGAGCTGCTGGAACAGAGCAAGGGCAGCGGTGTGGATATCTACACCCACAGCGAGATGCTGCCCGCGCACTATCGCCCCGCCTTCAAGAAATACGAACACCTGGTCGGCAATTACGGCAACGCCTGGTGCCTGCAGAAGGACGAAATCAAGAAGTTCAATGGGCCGGTGCTGTTCACCACCAACTGCCTGGTACCGCCAGACCTGGAATACCAGGACCGGGTCTTCACCACCGGCGCGGTCGGCTACGCAGGTCTGCCCTACATCCCCGACCGCCCCGACGGCGGTCACAAGGATTTCTCCGCCATCATCGCCAAGGCCAAGACCTGTGCGCCGCCGATTGAGCTGGAGACGGGCAAGCTGGTGGGCGGTTTTGGTCACCAGCAGGTGCTGGCCCTGGCGGACAAGGTGATTGCCGCGGTCAAGTCCGGTGCCATCAAGCGTTTCATCGTGATGGCCGGCTGCGACGGCCGGCAGAAAGCCCGCTCCTACTTCACCGAGGTCGCCCAGCAGCTGCCCCAAGACACCATCATCCTGACCGCCGGCTGCGCCAAATACCGCTACAACAAACTCCAGCTCGGCGATATCGGCGGCATTCCCCGGGTGCTGGACGCCGGTCAGTGCAACGACAGCTACTCCCTGGCGGTTATCGCCCTGGCGCTGCAGAAAGCCTTCGCACTCGATGATGTGAACAAACTGCCACTGTCTTTCGATATCGCCTGGTATGAACAGAAAGCCGTGCTGGTGCTGCTGGCTCTGCTGTACCTGGGGTTCAAGAACATCCGCCTGGGGCCGACGCTGCCCGGATTCCTGTCGCCGGGCATTGCCAATGTCCTGGTCGAGAATTTCGGTATCAAAGGCATCACCACTGCGGCCGAGGATGTAGCAGCAATGCTGGAGGGCAAATAAATGATAACCAGGAAGCTCGCTGACACTGCGGTCATGCCGACGGCGCACAACCTCGACGCCCGCAATCTCCACGACTGCCCGGAAGCGGTGATTACGGTCATCACCCTGCAACCCGGGCAGGCGCTGAAACGCCATATTACACCGGTAGACGTGGTGTTTTATGTTCTGGAAGGCACCGGTGTGGTGGAAATTGGCGAGGAAAAGCAGACGATTGGCCGGGATACTCTGGTCGAAAGCCCAAAGGACATCCTGCACTGCTGGTACAACCAGAGCGACGCGCCTTTGCGGGTGATGGTCATCAAGACTCCGAGACCGGAAAAGAAGACCATCTTCGTGGGCGATTGATCACGACCGGATATATATCAATGCAAGGGCTGAACCTCAGCCCTTGCATCTTTTTAATCACCGGCTAAATACAGCCCCCCCAAGCAATCCCGGCGCCGGTATCGGGGCAGCATATTATGCATCAGGCGGATCAGCGCAGATACTCGAGGAAGGCATCCATGCGGGTATTGACCGGCCAGACCAGGTCCGTCGGGCAGCGTTCTATTTCCTGCTTCAGGCCCTGATAAAGCGGCATCAGCCCGGACTGTCTCATATCCGTGGCGGCCAGAATCTTCGCGTTGTCCATCACCCGCGCAAACAACCGGTCATACTCCAGCTGCCAGCGCGGCGCCAGATTGTAGGCATCAGGGTCAATGATGCGGAGATATTCCTCCTTGTCGACCCAGACCGCCTCCAGCCCGCAGAGATCCTGGTAATACCCGGCGATTTCTCCCCAGGTATGATGTTCGGCGGTGGCAGCAGTGTACGTCTCCCCCAAAGACTGGCGCTTGAAGAGCAGGCCGGCGATCATCGCGGCCACATCCCCAGCCCAGCTCATAGTGGCCGGGACCTCCCGGGCCTGCTCCGGTAAAACAACTTTTTTGCCCGCTCTGGCCCGTCCCAGAGTATCCTTCCCCTCCAGGGTCACCAGCTGGTAGCGCAGACGGGAGTAAGTGATTGCGGGGCGGACCACCGTCCAGTTCCGCTGCTCCAGGCCGTACAGGATATTCTCACCCCGGGCCTTGCAGATACAGTAGTCGTCCGAATTGCGCAGGAGAATTTTGTCAGCAGCATCGATCAATCTGGCGGAGGTCTCCTTGACCGGAGATTCGAGATTGTCGTAGACCCGGTAGCTGGAGAGGTAAATATAATGTTCCGTATTATCGAGCAGCAGCGGCAGATAGTACGGCAGTTCGGCGCTGCGGTAAATCAGGAAATCGACTATCCCGTCATAGCCGTTGCTCAATAGCGGCAGCAGGTTTTCGCTTGCCTTGGCATTAGCCTGCAGACAGCGGACCCCGGGCGGCGCCCCCTCGCACCGGTCCAGGGCCACCGCATCCACCTGGCAGCCCTGTTCTGCCAGCAGCGGCACCAAGTACTGCCCCATTGCCCCCGTGGCCCCCAGGACCAGAACTTTCTTGCACTTGTTCATAATCTGCCTTTTACCTTTTGCACTATCTGGGGACCAACCCCTGATGTGCATGGATACTTTAGCATCAGAAGGTTGTTTGGCAACGCAGCAATGCCTTTTTATGCTCAAAACACTTGAATATAATATAACTGATGTTATTTTATGAGCCTTGTTTTCAGACTCCAAAGGCCAGCCCGCGTTTTTGCCGGTACATCTTATTACCCCCGCGGACGACTGCATCACTTCTGTCCCTCACTGACTGATTTTTGCGCATGAACAAAAGAAGAATTGTTATCACCGGAGCTGGCGTCATCAGTGCGCTGGGATTCTCCGCAAATGCATTGTATCAGTCTTTGCTGGATGGGCGAAGTGCTGTCCGCGCCATGCCGGAATGGCAGGGACAGATTCCCGTCGGCCCTGATAATGTGACTGCCGCACCCGTCGAACTACCCCCGGAAATGAGCAAAAGCATCACACGGCACTACCGCCGTTCGATGGGTAATGCGGCCTTGTTCGCAACCCTGGCGGCCCAGGCCGCAGTCGAACAAAGCGGCTTGTCCGCGGCAGAACTCTCCGGCGGACGGACCGGATGCGTCATCAGCTCCACCATCGGCAGCTCATCAGAAGTCTATGAATCAACCAAGGCGGTCATCGAAAAGCGCTTCAATGAGTTGTCGGCCTGCCAGTTTTTCCGCATTGTCTCGCATTCATCCGCATTCAATGTGGCTAATTTTTTTGGCATCAACGGAGTGCAGCTGTCGCCTTGCTCCGCCTGTGCCTCATCTCTGCAGTCAATCGGGCTGGCCTACGAACAGATTCTGGCCGGCCGGCAGGAGGTCTTTCTGGCTGGCGGCTCCGACGAAGTAACGCCCATTGTGGTCAGTTCCTTCCGCCATCTGTACGCCCTGGCAGACAGCCGTGAGCTGATGCCCCAGGAACAGTCGCGCCCCTTCGATGCCCGGCGCTGCGGACTGGTCTGCGGCGAAGGCGCCGGCATTCTGGTGCTGGAAGAATATGAGCATGCGCAGCGGCGGAATGCTCCCATCCTGGCGGAGATTGCCGGCTATGCCACCAACTGCACCGGTTCGCAGATCAGCCAGTCCGACAGCTCCTCCATCGAGTCTTGCATGCGCCTGGCACTGGACGATGCACAGGTCTCGACTGATGAGGTGGACTACATCAGCGCTCATGCCACCAGCACCGTAGCCGGAGACCGGGAGGAGGCCGCAGCCATCCGGGCAATTTTTGCCGACCGGGTGCCGGTCTCCAGCTGCAAGGGCCATCTCGGGCATACCTTGGGGGCCTCGGGTGCGCTGGAGAGCGCTGCAGTGCTGGAGATGATCAGACACGGGGTGATTCTCCCCACCGGGAACCTGGAGCAGGTGGCCGAAGACTGCGCCGGTTTGAATCTGCCCCTTGCGCCGGTACAGCGCCAAATCAAAACGGCCTTGAAGAACTGCATTGCCTTCGGTGGGGTCAATGCCTCGCTGGTCTTCAAAATGCCCGCCTGAACCGCAATTTCGGCCGGCGGAATATTTTTACTAAAGGACTGGAAATGACTCGGGAAAAACTGATCGCCAAAGTCAATCAAATATTCGTGGAGCAATTCGAGCTCGACCCGGCTGAACTCACCCCGGAAAAACGCATTTTTGAGGATTTCGCCCTGGACAGCCTGGATATCGTGGATTTGATTACCGGCCTGCAGCGCCAGTTCGGGGTGTCCTTGCGTGAAAACAAAGACGTGCTGGCCATCCGCACCCTGCAGGACATCTACGACCTGTGCGAGAAGTTAGTGGCAGAAAACCCTGACCTCAGGGCAAAAATCAGCGATTGATTGACCCCGCATGGCGCGAACCTTCCTTATATACCTCTCCATCGTCCTGGCCACGATTCTATACTGCCTGACTGCGGGTATACCCTATATCCTGTCACTGTTCCTGCCCGCCCGTATCCGCGGGCACATTATCCGCCAGATCATCTTGTTTTATGGCCAGACCATCGTCCGCATCGCCATCCGGCCCTTTATCAGGGTCCGCTTCGAGAACCGCTGCGGGGATAACCAGCGCCCCGGCGTCTATGTGTGCAATCACCGCTCGGCCTCAGACCCGTTTCTGGTCTCGATGCTGGGGAAAGAAGTGGTGCAGATTGTCAACGGCTGGCCCATGCGCCTGAAATTCTACGGGTACTTCGCCAAACTGGGGGAATACCTCGACGCCACCCAGACCGATTACGAAACCTTCCGGACGACCATCAAAGACTTGACTGCGCGCGGAGTCTCCGTGGTGGCTTTTCCGGAAGGGACCAGGTCCGGGGGGAGAGTCATGAACAAGTTCCGCAGCGGGGTCTTCCATCTGGCCCGGGAACTGCAGCTGCCGATTTATCCCTGCTGCATCGCCGGCAATGAGGGATTGCCCACCCGGCAGTTCCGGTTCCGGAAAAGCCGAACCATCATGATGCGCCTCCTCCCCGCGATCTCCCCCGCCGAGGCCGCCAGCTGCCCCACTGCTTTCGGCGTGAAAATGCGCGTCTACAAATTAATCCGGCAGGAAACCGAAAGCATGGACCGGGAATTAGACAATGCAGAAATTCAGAATTGAAGATGATCTGTCTTACCAGGATACCGAGACCATCCGGCGACAGCAGCAGCGGCTGCTGCATGAACACCTCGCCTATTGCCGGAAATACTCGCCGTACTACCGGCGCATCCTGGCAGACCTGCCGGAGAAAAGCTTCAGACTCGAGGAACTCCCGAGCCTGCCCTTGACCGCAAAAAGTGACCTGGCCCAACACAACCGCGATTTCACCGCCGTACCCGATACTGAAATCGCCGACCTTTGCTTCACCAGCGGCACCACCGGGCATCCCTGCCGCATCACCTACACCAGGCAGGACCTCGACCGCCTGGCCTACAATGACGCCCTGGGATTCCTGGCCACCGGCATGCAGCCCTCCGACAACATCCTGCTGACCTGCACCATCGACCGCTGCTTTATTGCCGGCCTGGCCTATTACCTGGGAGTGCTTAAAGTCGGTGCCACGGCAGTCAGGAACGGCCTGAACAGCCTGGAGAGCCACAGCGAAATCATCCGCGCCGGCGGCATCACCGGCATCGTCGGGGTACCGTCATTCCTGGCTAAACTCGGGCAGCATCTGCGTGACTCAGGTATTGACAGCAGCGCCATCCGGCAGGTGATCTGCATCGGCGAACCCCTGCGCAACCGCGAAATGCAATTGACCCCGCTGGGAGAAATCCTGGAGACATTCTGGCCCGGAGCGGTATTCTCCACTTATGCCTCTTCGGAAATGGTCACCAGCTTCACCGAATGCCGTCAGCGCTGCGGCGGACATCCCCCCGCCGACCTGGCCATCGTGGAGATTATTGGCGAGGACGGGCAGCCCCTGCCGCCAGGACAGTGCGGTGAAGTCACCGTGACCCCTCTGCAAGTGACCGGCATGCCGCTGCTGCGTTTCCGTACCGGCGACATCAGCTTCCAGCTGCCGGAGAAGTGTGCCTGCGGGCGCAACACCTTGCGCCTGGGGCCGATACTGGGACGCCGGGCCCAAATGCTGAAAGTACGCGGCACGACCTTGTTCCCCAATGTTTTTTTTCATGTCCTGGATGGCATTGCGGGCATCGACAACTACTACCTGGAAGTCTCCGGCGATGCCTTGTCCGATGAGCTGGACCTCTATATTTCCTTCCATTCGGGGGACCTGGACAGCCTGCATATCCGCGAGGCACTGTATGCCCGCAGCCGCCTGCATATCAACCTGCACTGCGTGTCCTGCGAGCAGGCACGCCTGAAAGTCTTCGGCACATCGCGCAAACCAATGCGCTTCTTCGATCTCCGCCAGAAGCAACCCTGACCAGGATTGACATAATGTTCGACCCCCGCAAATTTGATTTCACCGACCTTGAGATTGAGCAGGCAGCGGCGCAGAACCGCCTGCTGTCGCTGGAGATCGAGTTCAACCGGCAATGCAATTACCGCTGCCCGTACTGCTATGCCGCAGCAACCGAAGATCTGAGCAGCGATTACGACCCCCGGGTCATCGCTGCCGCAGTGCAGCAGGCGGCCGAACTGGGCGCCCGAAAAATCGTCATTTTAGGGGGCGAGCCATTATTATACCGCAGCCTGCGCGAGAAGGTAGAGATGATTTGTGCTCTCGGCCTGGGAGCCGAGATTTTCACCAACGGCTCGATGATGAGCCCGGAGCTGGCTGCATTCCTGTTTCAGAATGCCTGCCGCGTCGTGGTGAAACTCAACACCCGCAATCCAGAGGTGCATGACCGCCTCACCGGAGTCAAAAATTCCCTGGAGAATTCCCTGCGCGCTCTGCGCCTCCTGAAGGAGGCCGGCTTCACCTCCGAAATGCTCTGCGCCAGCACCGTCATTTCGGCGGACAACCTCGATGACATCGTCGATCTCTGGAAATACCTGCGGGAAAATTGCATCACCCCGTATTTCGAAATTATGACCCCGCAAGGGCGCCTTCTGGAGCACCAGGAGCTCACCGTCGACATCCGGCGCCTGCACAGTATTTTTTTGGAGCTGCAGGAGTACGACCGCTCCCTGGGGCACCTCTGGGAAGCCCAGCCGCCTCTGGTAGGCGGCAAATGCCTGCGGCACATCTATTCGGCCCTGGTCAATGCCCGGGGCGATGTCTTCCCCTGCGTGGGCCTCGACCTCAAAATCGGCAACCTCCTGGAGAAACCGCTGCGGCAGATTCTGAGCCAGAGCGACATCATCAATGACCTGAAGAACCACCGCGAAATGATCAAGGGGCCCTGCCGCACCTGCGACAAAGCATCGACCTGCTATGGCTGCCGCGGTGCCGCCTATCAGCTGACCGGTGACTACCTGGCCTCCGACCCGCTGTGCTGGCACAATGCCGGCAAGCAGGACCAGATTCAGGCGCTGCCGCTGCCGGCGCAATCATTTATGCCCCACCGCCCCCCGATGGCGATGCTGGAACTAATCCTCCAGGCCGGGCCAGTGAACCTCATCTCCGCGGTTATTCATCCCGACAACCGTTTTTTGCATTCCGGGGGCATTCTGGACCGCGCGGTAATTCCGGAATTGGTGGCTCAAGCCGGTGCGGTGATGGACTCATTTCACCATGATGGCCGGGTTCAGGCCGGATTCCTTGCGCTCGGCCATGCCATCCGCTTCAGCCAGGACATCCACGCCGGCGATGAAATTTTCATCTCCTTCAGCAGCGAAACCATCATCAAGGGCTGGCATCTGCTGAACTTCAGCATCAAGAATCAACGCGGCGAGCTCTGCTCTCAGGGTGAGGTGAATGTATGCGAAGTCTGATTGCCGCACTGCTGCTGCTCCTGGCCGCGGCCGGTCAGCTCCAGGCTGATAACTCCGTCCCCAAGTCGTGGCAAGAATTCGCCGCCAGGCTGCAGCCCCTGGCGGGAACCCGCACGGTCCAAGCCGAGTACCGCCAGACCCGCCGTTTACAGGCCCTGGACTTCACCTTTGAAATCCGCGGTCATCTGTATCAGGAACAGGGCCGGCGGCTGCTTTGGGCTGTCAACACGCCGCTGCACTCGGTCTGCGTCTTCGAGCCCGAGTCGTTCCGGCAATGGGATGCTGAGACCAACCAGATAACCACACTGTCAGGCAATGACATGCCCTGGCTGAAAATGCTTTTCCAGTACCAGAACAACTGGCTGAACGGCGATCTCGCAGCCTTGGCCCGCGACTTCACCATTGCGGTGCTGGATCAGCATACGCTGCAGCTGGTCCCGATACGCCAGGAATTCACCATGTTCTTCAATTCACTGGAGATACGCTTCCGGACAGAATATGACGCCATCGAGAATATTACCTTCCGAGAGAAAAACGGCGACTCCATGATCATGGAATTCTTCAATATCAAAAACAACCAACCCATCCCCGCGCAGATATGGGAACTGCCCCCAAAATAAATACCCTGGCCGGGAAATTGCTGGTTCTGATCTTTCGCCGGCGGGTCCTGGTCTGGCTGGCACTGATCCTTCTGCTGCTGCTGGCAGTCTCCGCTGCGGCACGGGGGAATTACCGCAACGACCCGGGGCAGCTGTTCCCGCACGGGTCGATTTCCGGCAATATGTACCGGGTGATGGGCAGGAGCCGTCTGGGAGAATCCGTGCAGTTGGAAATCGACTCCGGCCATCCGGGCGGGGCAGCGGCGTTGTCGGCTGCCGCCGAGACCCTGGCTGAGCGGCTGGCCGCCTGGCCGGAAATCACGGCCGTGGATTACCAACTCAGCAGCGCGGTCACTGCCGCGCTGTCGGATTTCCCCACGCTGCTGCCGTTGCTGCGCGACGCATCCATTCTGGAGAGCGCCTCGACGGAACAGGCCGTGCGCAAAGCCAAAAAGGCCTTGCTGCTGCCGGCCGCGCCGATCCATACCGTGCGCCTGGACCCCTTCGGCTGGAACGCGCAGTTTCTGCAGGAGTTGCGTACCTTGCAGCAGCTCTCCGGGCTGAAAATCTCTCTCCAGCATCCATATATGACCGACGAGAGCGCAGAACGACTGCTACTCAACCTTCATCTCGATCTGCCCGGGGGGACTGATGCACAGCGCAGCGGGGAATTGTTCCAGCGCCTGCGTGACGAAGCCGCAACGCTGCTGCCCTCAGCCCGGATCACCATGATCTCGCCACTGCTCCACGCCATGGAGAACGAGCAGATTGTCAGGAGCGATATATACAAAATCAGCCTGACCTCGATACTGGCCCTGCTGCTGCTGTTTTTCTTCGTCTACCGCAGGGCACTGGATGCCGCATGGATTCCACTGCTGCCTTTAGCCGCCTCCGTCATCGTCACCGGGGTCCTGGCCGCAGTCTTCCAGAACATCTGCCTGCTCATCCTGGGCGTCAGCGGCAGCATCGCGGGCTTGGCGGTGGACCAGGGCATACACAGTTACACTGCTTTCACCGGCCAGCAGCGGATCCGGAAGCTGGCCGGGCTCTTCCTGCCCCTGTGCATGAGCGCCCTGACCTCAGCCGCAGTCTTTCTGACCCTCGGATTCGCGGGTATTGAGGCATATCTGCAACTGGGAATTTTCGCCAGCTGCATCTTGCTGGTAAACCTGTTGCTGTCGTTCTTCGTCCTCCCGACCCTGCTGAAAAAACGCCAGGAGCTGCATTTTGCCTTTGCCAGCTTCCACCCGCGGCTGGGGCCGGCCCGCGTTATTACGGCCCTCTGGCTGCTGCTCTGCCTGGGTGCGGCAATGCTGCTGCCAGGCAGCAAGATCGATTTCAATCTCAGCGCCCTGGACGGCACCAGTGCCGAGACTCTTCAGGCTGAGCAGGCCTTCCAGCAGCACTGGCGCACTGTTGACGCCGGGGACCTGATCGTGGTCACCGGCACCGGCCAGCAAGAAATCCTGGAACACTGCGAAAGACTGGAGGCCGAGCTGGCTTTAGCCGGTCGCTGCTTCCACCCCGCGACCCTCTGGCCTTCGCAGCAGAAACAAGGTAAAAACCTCGAGTCCTGGCGCAGCCCCGACTGCACCCGGCGCTTGCAGGTGCTCCAGGACCACCTGTCCCGCGAATGCCTGCAGGCAGGGTTGCCGGCGGCGTTTTACCAGCCCTTCTTCGCCTCTTTGCAGGCCGGCTGCAGCAGTGGCCTGAACCAAAGCGAGCCGCTCTTCCTGCAGGAAATAAGCCGCAGACTCTTCCGCCAGCAGCAGGATACCGGGACCGGGTTGTTCTTTTTTGCCGGCCAGCGGAGCGAGAGGGATAAATTGACGCTGCTGCGGGCTCTGGATGCAGCCGGAAATTGCGCCTGGCTCTCGAATGAAGCTTTTCGCCTGGCCAGCATGATTGACCTGAAACCGATCTTGACCAAGGTGCTGCTGCTGGCCGTCATTGCGGTTCTGCTGCTGCTCCTGCCAGTATACCGCTCTCCCTGGAAACTGGCCTTAATTTTCTTGCCTGGCCTGACTGCAGCACTCTGGTTCTCAGGATTGATGGCGGCATGTGGCTCCCCCCTGAACCTAGCCAGCTGCTTTGGCATGATAATTCTGATCGGTTTGGTCATCGACTACGGCATCTTCGCACTCCATAACGCCGCCACCGACAGCAGCAGCAGCGTCCCGACCGCTGTTTTCCTGTCGGCCATCACCACCCTGTTCACCTCCGCTGCGCTGCTGTTTTCCCGCCATCCGGTGCTGTTTCAGACCGGACTGGTCCTGTCCTGTGAAATCCTTTTTACCGCCGTCACCGCCCTGTATGTGATTCCGGCCTTGCTGGTGGCCATCCGCAAACGACCGCCCCGGGGTACACTGCTGGCGGCAATCTGCCTGACCTTTCTGGCCGCCGGCTGCAGGACTTCTCCCAGAGAGACATTCGCGCCCCGCCGCCTGCCCGGCGCAGAAGCGGCCAACGAATGGCAGTCCTTCCAGGCCGCGCACAACCGCGCCGGGACACAACTGCTGAACCTGAAGGTCGATATCTGGTGGTACAGCTTCCCGATGCTCCTGGCTCTGCAGAAAGACCCCACCACCCGGAAAATTGCCGCCACCGGCATGCTTCCCTCTGGTGCGGTGCTGTTTTCCGTCAGTGGCAGCGCTGGTCAGGAGCTCAGCAAGACGGTCTCGGAGGTCTTCCCCGGGATTGCCAGGCGGAAGATTTTCGCGACCATCTACCAGGATTTATGCAATATCTTCTTCACCACTCCGCCGGACTGGGATTTCCCGCTCGTGACCTCAATCCCCGCGCAGCGCCAGCTGGCGGACGGCGAGCGGCAGTCCCTGGCCGGCAGACCGCTGCGGATGGTGCAAAAACGGCTTGGCGTATTTCCAAACCGGGAATGGATTGTATATTATTCCGGCTGGGATGAGAACCTGGCCTCCTACACTGAAATCGTCTACAAGAACTACCGCACCGGATGCAAATTCACGTTCCGGCCCCCACGCCGGGAGCCGCAGACGCCCCCCACACCATGAGCTTGTCACATATCCAATCGGAACTGCAACAGCGCTTGAGACCGGCACCGCGTCAGGACGACGGATCATTCAGAAGCAGCATCACCTTCGACCGGGATTTTTGCGGCTTCGACGGACATTTCCCCGGCAACCCCATTGTCCCTGCAGTCTGCCTGATCTCGGCCGCAGTACTGCAGGCCGGAGAAATCGCCGGCTGCCCGTTGCAACTGCAGGAAATTACCACGATGAAATTCAAGCAGCACCTGGTCCCCGGTGACACCGCCCATTTCGTCTGCCAGCTGACTGAGCCGCCAGGAGGCGGGTATTCTGCCGCCGTCACCATCACCACCAATGACCACCAAATAGTGGCCCGGCTGCGGCTGCGGCTGACAAAATGACCATGCGACGCAAAAAACAATACTTCCAGACCTGCCCCGGCGATCCACCGCCAATCACCATCCTGGTCAGACATCGGCTGACTTTCAGCGAAGTGGACGCACTGGCCATCGCCTGGCACGGGCATTATCCCAGATTCTTCGAAATCGCGCACACGGAGCTGATGCGCAAAATCGGCTTGACCTACGACGAATACCGGCGTTGCGGCATCGGTGCCCCCATGGTGCAGTGCCATGTGGATTATTTCGCACCACTGCTGCTCGACCAGGATTTCAGCATCCAGGCGGCCTTGAGCTGGAGCGACGGCGCCAGGCTCAATGTCAGCTATGAAGTGCGCAAGCCTGGCGGGGACCTTGCCGGCACCGGTTACACAGTGCAGATGCTGTTTGATCTGCAGACCCGCGAACCGTACCTCTTTCCGCCACCGCTCATTGAAAAAACCTGGGAACGCTGGAAGAACCGGGAATTCCATGACTGAGCCAGCCACACAGATCCTTTTCGCCGATGCAATCTCTGCCGCCGGCAACCACTGCCCTCAGGCCGAGCAGACCTTCTTTGCCGGTCGCCAGGCCTTCAGTGTACCAGAGCACTTCGCGGCCCACGCGCTGAAACACGGCCTCTGCTCCGGATTGCAACCCCGGCCGGGCGAATCACGCGCCATAGCCTTGTTCGACCGCCTGGCCGAACGCTTGCCGCACCTCCCCCCCGACACCGCCATCTTCCTGGCGACCACCGTCGGGGCCATCGACTGCCTGGAACAAGCCCCACCCACTGCAACGCCCGACTGCCCGGGGATACTCCTGGATGCCGTAAGGAAACGCTTCCCGCAGCAGCAAGCGACCTTGATTTCCGCCGCCTGCGCTTCGGGACAGATTGCCACCGCCTGCGCTATGCGGGCACTGCGCCGGAACCGCTGCCGGGCCGCTTTGGTCATCGGACTGGATATTACCAGCGAATTCGTGACCTCGGGATTCGCATCCCTGGGAGCAGTCTCCCGGACCATTACCCGCCCCTACGATGAACATCGCGATGGACTGCTGTTGGGCGAAGGCGCAGGAGCCATCCTGCTGAGCCAGGAATCATCCCGCAGCGCCCCGGGACGGTTGCTGGCTGCCCGCGAGTCCTGTGATGCCGCCCATATCACCGCCCCGGACCTCTCCGGCCAGCAACTCGCTTCACTCATCAGCGCCACTCTGCAGGAGGCGGGAATCACTCCTGCCGATATCGGCGGAGTCATTGGCCACGGCACGGGGACACTGTACAACGACCAGTCGGAAATTGCCGCCCTTGCCAAGGTCTTCGGCAGCTGTGCCGCCGGCCCGCCACTGGTCTCCATCAAAGGCAACCTCGGACACACCCTGGCCGCCTCGGGAATACTGCAGATCGTCTACGGGCTGACCTTCCTGCGCCGCGCCCAGCTCCCGCCGCAGGCGGGATTACGCCATCCCGCCCTGGGCGCAGAACAATTCGTCGCCGCTGCAGCCCAGAAGATGCACTCGCCATATCTGCTGTCCCTGAATGTCGGCTTCGGAGGCCTGAACAGCGCATTGCTGCTGGAGGCTCAGCCATGATCACCGCCGCAGCTTGCCTGGATTGTCAAAAAGCCCTGCTGCTGCATGGGCCGGAACTCGGCTATAACGACCTGAACGAACTCAGGAAGATCATTACTGCCGACCTGCAGCCCCGCATCACCGCCGACCTGGAAGATTTCCGCCGGGCCGGCAACCCGGTGCGCCTGGCACAGCTGGGAGCCATCCTGGCCGCCTCGGACTGCCCCGAATGGTCGCCCGCGGATACCGCCTGCATCGGCTGGAACGGCGAAAGCTGCACCCAGGCCAACCGCACCTACTGGGATGACTTCCTGGCGCACGGGCGAGAGACCGGCAGGGGCATGTTCTTCGTCCCGACCCTGCCCTCCATCCCCGCCTGCGAAGCAGCCATCACTCTCAAAATCCATGGTCCGGTGTGGTATTTCTCCACTGCCGCTGACACCGGGCTGCTCTTTGCCGCCCTGGAGGACCTGCTCCAGGCCAACCCGACCTTGCGGCAAGTGCTGGTTGCCGAAATTCATGCCAGTGCGGCCTGCCTGCTGCTCTGGCGTCCTTCCGGGACTCCGCTGCCCCGCTGCCAGACCCTGAAAGAGCTGTTTTTTCACCTTAGGAATTGCCGATCATCATGAAGTTGAAACTGATTTACCCCAAATGGCCGAAACTGCCCAATCAGCCTGAATTCAATCTGCCCCCGATGGGGCCGGTGTCCTTCGCCGCCACCCTCCCCGAATACGTCACGGTGGATTTCTGCGACGAGAATGTCGAACCGCTGGACCTGAAGGACTCCTGCGACCTCTATGCAATTTCCTGCATGCTGACCTGCCAGACTCCGCAGGCCTACCAAATCGCCGACGAGCTCCGGGGCGCGGGCAGGACGGTCTTGATGGGCGGCATTGCCATTATGCTGCATCAGGAGGAAGCCATACTGCATGCCGACAGCATCTTCCTGGGCGAATGCGAAGGCCGCACCGCGGCCGTCCTGCAGGATTTTGCCGCTGGACGCCTGCAGAAGGTCTATAATTTCCTCGGCGATTTCCCGGATACAGCTCTGATCGGCCCCGCCCGGCGGGATATTCTGAAGCGCGAACTGTACAACTACCGTGGCGTGCAGATGGTTGACCTCGTGCACGCCTCACGCGGCTGCCGCTTCAACTGCTTCCC
>JAAYYJ010000200.1 GCA_012515455.1 Oligosphaeraceae bacterium | reverse complement strand
CTGCAGTTCAAGGCCGCCCAAACCAGCGCCCGGGAGCGCGAAGCACAGCCGGTCACACTGCAGCCGCTGGAGAAAAAAATCTGGGATTGCCTGTCCGAGGGCGAAACTGCCATCGATGATCTGATTGCCCGCCTGGAGGAGCCTCCCTCCAGCGTGCTGGGTTGCCTGCTGGTGCTGGAGATGAAGCAGCTGGTCCGGCAGTTGCCGGGAAAATTTGTCGCCCGGGTGTCCGGTCGAGTGGTCACTTGAGGGCAATTTTCCCCGGACGGGCATTTATTTTTAGCTTGCCTGGTGCTGAAACTGCATTTCTGAGCTATATTTGAAATAACCACGCGCGCGTGGGAACTGTTTGAGCGGCTCTACTTTGGAGAAACAATTTATGAACAAGCAATTAGTCGTGGTCGAATCTCCGGCCAAGGCCAGAACTATAAGCCGTTTTGTCGGTCAGGGCATTTCCGTGCTGGCTTCCATGGGGCATGTCCGGGATTTGCCGCAACATGAACTGGGCGTCGATATCACGTCCGATTTCAAACCGGTCTATGAATTGACCGTGAACGGCAAGAAGGTGGTCAGGAACCTCCGGGCCGCGGCCGCCAATGCCGATGAGATATACCTGGCTACCGACCCGGACCGCGAGGGCGAAGCCATCGCCTGGCATTTGCAGTCGGTGCTCCAGAATACCTATAAGGGCCAATTCCATCGCATCAGCTTTCACGAAATCACCAAGAGCGCCATCGATAATTCCTTCGCCCATCCGGGCAGCATCGCCGAGAATCTCGTCAATGCGCAGCAGGCCCGGCGCGTCCTCGACCGCCTGGTGGGATACCAGATCAGCCCGCTGCTCTGGAAGAACATCCGCAAGGGCACCAGCGCGGGCCGGGTGCAGTCGGTGGCATTGCGCCTGATTGTCGAACGGGAACGCGAGATCGCCGCGTTCTCGCCCGAGGAGTACTGGAACCTCGATGCCATCTTTGCCACCCGCGACCCGAAGGTGGAGCTGAAGACCAGGCTGGCACGCCTGAACGGGGCCAAGGCGCTGGTAGGGGATGCCGGCACCGCAGAGGCCCTGGCGGGAGCGCTGCAATCCGCCGATGTCTGTCACCAGGTGGCGAAGGTGACCTCTACCCCCCGCCGCCAGAAAGCCCCGCCGCCGTTCATCACCAGCACCATGCAGCAGGCCGCTGGCAGCTTCCTGAAATTCGGCACCAGCCAGACCATGCGGGTGGCGCAGACGCTGTATGAAGGTGTGGACCTGGGCTCGGCCGGCTCGGTCGGTCTGATCACCTACATGCGTACTGATTCATTCAGCATCGCCAAGGAGGCGCAGCAGCAGGCGGCCCAGTACATCAGCCGGGTTTATGGTCCGGAATACCTGCCACCCAAGCCGAATGTCTACCGTTCCCGCAAGAGTGCTCAGGAAGCGCATGAGGCCATCCGCCCCACCGACGTCAACCGTACCCCGGACAGTCTGAGTGCTTTTTTGACGCCGCAGCAGTTGAAGCTCTACCGTCTGATCTGGAACCGTTTTCTGGCCAGCCAGATGAGTGTCGCCCAGCAGCTTGATCATGCGATTGAGATCGAGAGCTCGCAAGGCGCGCTGGCGGTTTTGACTCTGCCGGGCAAGGATGCCGCCCCGTCCGCGCCCGGGGTGGTCTGCACCTTCCGGGCTGCGGCCCGGGAAACCGTGTTCCCCGGTTATCTGGCAGTATACAGCATCAAGGATATCGGCGATGAGGATGAACTGGACAATCATACCGGCAAGCTGCCGCCCCTGATCCCGGGCCTGCAGTGCTCGCTGCTGAAACTGCTCACCGAACAGTGCTTCACCAGCCCCCCCTCGCGCTTTTCCGAGGCTTCCTTGGTCAAGGCTCTAGAACAGAACGGTGTAGGACGCCCCAGTACCTTCGCGGCCATTGTCAACACCATCCTGGAGCGGGAGTATGTGCTCAAAGAAAAGAGCGCACTGGTCCCGACCGAACTGGGCTTCTCGGTCAATGATTTCCTGGTCGAGAAGATGCCCGCTCTCTTCGATGTCGGTTTTACTGCGGAGATGGAGGATGCTTTGGACCAGATCGAGGAGGGCGCCCTGGACTGGACCGCCATGCTGCGCAAATTCTATGCGCAGCTGCAGGGCTGGCTGGGGCCAAATCAGCCTCTGACCCCGGTGGTGAAACCAACCTTGAGCAAGTTGAATGTGCTGTTGCACAAATTGTTCCCGGAAGACTTCGTCTTCGATCCGCCGGCCGGGAAAGGCACGCGGGTTTACGAGGATGGCAAATTCATCGCCAGCATCCAACAGCGTACCGCTGACAAACGCGACCTCACTGAGCGGCAATGGAAGGCGTTGTTCAACACCCTGGGCAAGTATGCAGCCCGGGAAGAAAAGTTCCTGCGGGTTCTCGACGAGGCAGGGCTGGGAGAGCAGATTCGCGCCACCATCCAGGCGAATGAAGGGAAGCCGGAAAAAACAGCACAGGAAATGGACCCGCAGGTCGCGGCTTTGCTGAGCGACATGAGCAAGATCACTTTTGAAAAGCCGGTCAAGCGCAACAACAGAGTCTATGACGATGGGAAATTCTACCGTTCTCTGAAGCGCCAGGTCGAGCATGGCGGGGTGCTGTCGCCGGCCCAGATGGGCGTGCTCGGGCGTCTGGCCCGAAAATACGCCAGTCAACTCAAAGACAGCGAGAGCTTTGCCGAACTACTGGGCCGGTTGGACAATACCCCGGCCGGGCTGCCGCCGTCCGGTGAGAATGGCGAAGGCGAGGAAAACGGCGGCGGTTCCTCCGCGGCGGTGCCAGATGCCGCCCTGCATGAGCGCTGTCAGGCCATCCTGGCCATGGTTAAGGAGATCAGCACCTGGCGCCCGGCTGCCAGCAAAGGCAAGCGCGTCTACAATGACCAGGAGTTCGCCGAGTCCCTGCAGGCGCAGTTCGAGCAGAAGGGCTCGCTGTCGGACCGGCAGCTGTCGGCCCTGGGAAAGATGCTGGGAAAATACTCCAAGCAAATCCACGCTTACCAGGAGCGTATCCAGGCGCTGGGCTTGGCCTCGGCTGCGCCAGTGACTTTGGAGGAGAAATGCCCGCAATGCGGCGCTCCCCTGGTGCAGCGCATGGGCCGCGGACGGCCGTTTGTGGGTTGCTCGGCGTTCCCGAAATGCCGTTACATCGCGCCGGCCAAATAGCCCCCCGGAATGGTTTGCCCAAAAAAGGATCTGCCCTTATGGAATTCAATCTCCAGGATTTTCTGCGCGCAGACAGGTCTGACAGCCAGGCGGTATCCGCCTGTCTGCAGGAGGCCCGCAACTGCCCCGGCGAAAAGGTGCTCATTTTTTCTGGTCGTGACTGGGCTCTGGACGAGAGCATCCTGCTGCCGTCCCAGACCACGGTGATTATTGACGGCTGCGAGCTGTGCCAGAATGACGAGGTCTTCGATACGGTCCTGCGTGGTGACAATATGACTCTGGACCCGGCAGAACCTTATGGACAACCGCTGGCCATCGCCCCCCTGCATGATATCAGGATTATCGGCCTGAATGGCGCGACCATCGCCGGTTGCCGGCGCAACCGCAGAATGCCACATCCGTTCTTCGACCATCAAGTACAGGAAATGGTGGGGGATTTCTGGGGCTGGCGCGGACACCAGATCGACTTGGCCTTCTGTGATAATTTCGAAATCTGTGGACTTGATTTCCGGCGGACGCGCAGCTGGGCCTTGTCCTTCGGAGGCTGTTCCGGAGGGTATATCCACGACCTGCATCTCAATGCCCGGGTCAAGAATGGCGATGGCATCGATTTCCGTTGCGGCTGCCATCATTGCCGGGTGGAGCAGATCAGCGGCTATACCCTGGACGATACCGTAGCCTGCACCGCCCTCTACGGCCGCACCACTACAGAGCTCAGCAAATATCTGTTTACCAACGAGCCCACCAAGAAATTCCTGCATGCGACCGGTGATGTCCGCGCCCTGGACATTCACGACATCAGCATCCGCGGATTGCGCAACAGCGGCAAGTGCCATGCAGTGATCTGCCTGGCTGCGGGCGGTCCGCAGGTATACAATATCGACATCCAGGAGGTCTCAGAGGCGAGCTGGCGCGGGCGCGGCTGCTGCCTGATTTATCTGTACACCGGTTATGGCACCGGCTACACGGCCGGAGACCTCCACGATATCAGCATCCGCGAAGTCACGGCCAGGAGTCTGCCCTTCCCGGGCGAAGCGCGACGGCCGCTGTGGGCTGCGGTGGCCAGCAATACCGAGGTCCGCAATGTGCACCTCTCCGGAATCCGGCAGCTGGGGGTCGGCCCGGCTGTGGACCTGCTGTACCCCGACGGTTTCACGGTCAGCGATTGATACCGCTGCTGCTCTCTGCGCCATGGACATACTCTTCCTCGACAATCATCTGCTGGCGGCGGAAAAACCGGGCGGGCTGCTGACCCAGCCCTCCGGCACCAGCGACGACAGCCTGGAAGCGCAGGCGAAGGATTTTCTGCAGCAACGTTTTTGCAAGCCCGGGGCGGTGTTTTTGCAGGCGGTGCATCGCCTGGACCGGCCGGTAGCCGGCATTGTGCTGTTTGCCCGGACCAGCAAAGCGCTCTCGCGCCTGAATCAATCCAGCCGCCAGGGCGATTTCCGCAAAATTTACTTAGCCCGGGTCGAGGGCCGCCCGCCCCAGAGCAGCGCGGTGCTTGAGGATTGGCTGGTCCATGACGACTTCCGGGCCAGAGCTGCCGCAGCCGGAAGCGCGGGTGCCCGGCTCTGCCGGCTGCAATACACCGTGCTGGCGGAGAGCCGTGGCTCATCCTTGCTGGAAATCATCCTGGAGACCGGCCGTTATCATCAGATCCGGGCCCAGCTGGCCCGGCTTGGCAATCCTATTCTCGGGGACACGCGCTATGGCGCCCGCCAGGGCTGGCTGCCCGATGCCATCGCCCTGCAGCATTACCGCCTGTCCTTCCGGCATCCAGTCAGCCAGGAGGAAATAACCTTGCAGGCCCATGACCAGACCGTCAGGCTGGGGCTAGGCCGGGGCTGAAATGCGTTCAGGCGCACTGCCTGGTTCAGGGCTGCCGGTATAATTCCGGGCGGCAGGCGTTCTGGATTAATTCCCGGTAGTCGCCGATGCGGTCCGGTTCCGAATACGATGCGGCTCTGATGAAACGCGCTTTGGGATCGAAGGAGCAGCTGATGACTCCGGGGCAGTCCCCGGCATCGGCCAGCACTCGCCCGTCCGGCGCAATAACCATGCTGCGCCCGCCGGTGCCGGGCCGGGGCATCGCCGGCGCAGACCGCAGCAGCGTGCAACCGCAGTCGAAGGCCCGGGCCCGGGACAGGAATTCCAGATTTTCCCCTGGTTCCTGCCGCTGATGGCTGACAACCACCAGCACATCGACACGCTGCCGGGCATAATGGCTGAAGAGTTCGGGAAAATAAAAATCGAAGCAGATGGCGGCGCCATAGCGGACGCCCTGCAGTTCGAATGCATCGGCACATTCTCCGGGCACGATGCCGCGTGCCAGTTCCGGCTGCACGAGATGGTTTTTGCAGTATGGTAAGATGGCTGGCTGCCCCGGCACAATGACCAGCAGCTGATTGCGCAGTGCGCCGTCACCGTCACGGGCCAGCACTCCTGCCATAATGGTGGCCTGGATGCGCTCTGCATGCAGGCGCAGCTCGGACACAAATTCCGCCCCCTGGTTGTCGAGCAGGTGCAATGTCTCGGCGAAATCGCGTCCGCCGGTACAGTTGCAGTACTCCGGCAAGACGATCAGGTCAGTGGCCTGCTTGTCGAGGCGGCCCAGGGCGGCACTCTGCCAGGCCAGGGTCTCGGTGGCCTGGCCGGGCAAGGGATACGGTGGTTGCAGGATGCTGGCTATCATACGAGCTCTCCATGGTTAATACGGCTGCGACGATGCTGTTGCTGGTTACCATAAGCGCCCAGGATGCTTTTGCAAGTCTGCACCAAGACTGACCAAAACAATTTCGGCGGACCGACCTCACGCGATTTTTCGCTGCCCGCGCAGAAATTTTCCCCTGCCGGTTTGCATTCCCGCATTTTCCGGTTTATAATATTAGAACAGTAACAGAACTGACAAAAATGCATAACTCAATCCACAGCACAACGGCCTGGTCTTGGTGGTGGCAATAGCCGCCTCAAGCCGTTTCGTTGTGGTTTGGTTACGGTAAAAGGCGGACAGGAGAAATTCCTGACCGCCTTTTTTGTTGCAACACTCGGTAAAACGTCTTGAGGCACTAACCCTCAAGGCGTTTTTTTTGTCCCTGGCACCCCAGTAAAAAGGAAAAAGAGTATGGACTTCAAGACTTATTTTCGTGATTATCCGAATGACGAAGGGCGTTTTGGCGAGTTCGGAGGGGCGTACCTGCCGCCGGAATTACAGCCGGTCTTCGTGGAAATCGACCGCGCCTACCATCAAATCTGCCACTCGTCCCGTTTCATCAGCGAGCTCAGGCGCATCCGCAAGGAGTTCCAGGGCCGACCCACGCCGGTCTATTATTGCGAACGGCTCTCACAATCGCTCAATACCGGCTGCAAGATCTATCTCAAGCGCGAAGACCTCAACCACACCGGCGCGCATAAACTCAACCACTGCATGGGAGAGGGTTTGCTGGCCTCGTTTATGGGCAAGAAGAAATTGATCGCTGAGACTGGCGCCGGACAGCACGGCGTGGCCCTGGCCACCGCCGCCGCCTATTTTGGCCTGAAGTGCGATATCTATATGGGCGTGGTCGATATCGCTAAACAGGCCCCCAATGTCGCCCGGATGAAAATCCTGGGCGCGCGGGTCATCCCGGTGACCAAGGGCCTGCAGACCCTCAAGGAGGCCGTCGATGCCGCTTTCGAGGGTTACCTGAACGAGTACCAGGATTCCATCTATTGCATCGGCTCAGTGGTGGGACCGCATCCCTTCCCCCTGATGGTCCGCGATTTCCAGATGTGCGTCGGCATTGAGGCCCGCGAGCAGTTCCAGGAGATGACCGGGGCCATGCCCGATGCCATCTGCGCCTGCGTCGGCGGCGGCAGCAACTCCGCCGGGCTGTTCGCGCCGTTCCTCAATGACCCCGTCGACATCTATGGCGTCGAACCGCTGGGACACAGCAACGCCCACGGCGAGCATGCCGCCACCATGACTTACGGCAGAAAAGGCGTGCTGCACGGCTTCGAGAGCATCCTGCTGCAGGAGCAGGACGGCAGTCCCTCACCAGTATATTCCGTGGCCAGCGGGCTGGATTATCCCGGGGTGGGTCCGGAGCATGCCTTCTGGAACCAGATTGGGCGCGTGAAGTATGTGACCTGCAGTGACCGTGATGCCATTGACGCGTTCTTCAAGCTGTCGCGTCTGGAAGGCATCATCCCGGCTTTGGAAAGCGCCCATGCCATCGCTTACGCCATCAGGTGGGGGAAGGAGAACAAAGGCCGGACTATCCTGGCCAACTGCAGCGGCCGGGGCGACAAGGACATCGATTATGTAATCGAGAAATACGGTATTCCGGAGGTCTGAAAACACGGGGAGATATGCCGCGGCCGCCGGCATTTACGCCCGCCGGGGTTGAAAAATCGCCAATCGGCGTTAATTTTACCCCCGAACGATGCCGCGGTAGCGCGAGGCTGCCTGGGGAAATCATCCCCGGGGCGTTGCTGTTGCCGGCGCATCTGGCGGTCCGGATATCCCCCCATGCTGATTTAACTGGAGAATGTATGCAGAAGTATCTGTCTTTGCTGGCGCTGGTACTGGTCTGGCCTCTGCTGGGCGCTGAATTCCTCGAGGTGGTTAAAGACGGCCGCTCGCCGTATGTAGTGGTGCTGGCGCCCGGGGCGCCTCAGGCGGTGAGCGCGGCTGCAGACGACCTGCGCGAGTACATCCGCAAGGCTACCGGTGCCGAACTGCCGCTGGTGGAGGACGCCCAGGCGGCCGGCCGGCCCTCTTTCCGGCTCGGCTTCCTGCCGGTCGAGCAGCCGGAGGGATTTGTGGTCAGTGTCGAGAATCAGGATATCCACATCTCCGGCAATGACACGCCCGGCGACCCCTATAATATCCACTGGGCCAGCGGTGCCAGGGTCGGGACCTGGTACGGGGTCTGCGATTTTCTGGAACAGCAGCTCGGGGTGCGCTGGTTCATGCCTGGGCCCCTGGGAGAGTACGTGCCGCAGCAGCCCGACCTGAGGGTCGCTGCAGACCTGAATTACGCCGCTGCGCCGCGTTTTGAGATGCGCCGGATGGGCTATATCACCCACGACCAGATGTCCAAAAGCGATGCCCAGCAATGCCGGCTTTGGCTGCGCCGCAACCGGGCCGGCAATGCGGACAGCTGGTGCGCCTGGCATGACTGGCTGACCCATTTCAAAGGCGCAGATTATTTTCAGGATCATCCCGAGTGGTTCGCCTTGGTCGGCGGCCGCCGCTATGGCACGGATTCTCTGGGGCATGGCCTGAAGATGTGCACCACCAACCCCGAGGCTCTGGACCAGTACGCCAAAAACCTGATCGAGTACCGCCGGACCTGGAAACGGCCCATCATGCTGACCCTCTCGCCCAATGACGGCGGGAACTTCTGCGAGTGCGAGCGCTGTCAAGCCCTGGACAATGGTGTGCGCCCGGACGGCTCCCGGATTATGACTGACCGCATGATGACCTACGCCAACGAAGTGGCCAAGCGAGTCCTGCAGGAACTGCCCGGGCAGAAATTCGGCATGTACGCGTACGGGTTCTTTGCCGAGGTCGGCAATGTAAAGGTCCATCCCGCCATCACCATCGAAGAAGTCCTGAACGACAACGGCATTTCCTACTACCGCGAGGAGACGCGGCAGAAACACCTCGCTAATCTGCTGGGCTGGCGCAAGAACCTCGAGAAGCTGTATTTTTACGGCACCCCGGAGGGAATGGGCGGCCTGGCCCTGCCCTGCGCCCACTTCCGCAATATCTGCCTGCTCTACGACAACCTCTACGCTGCAGATGTGACCGGATTCGATATGAACAACGGGTCCTGCTTCGCCGCCTCAGCCCTGAACAACTACTTCTATCTGCGCTTCGCCTGGGCTGACCCGGGCGACCGCGAGCAGTTCTACCGGCAGAGCCTGCAGCAGTGCTACGGCGAAAAGGCCGCACCGGCGGTCTTCGCCTGCTTCGAGGCTCTCGAACAGCGCTATGCCCAGCTCGCCAACCGCAAGCTGGATGAGGACCGCGGCCTGGGCTACGTCAAGCGTTACCCCGGGGTCATCACCGAGGTCTGCACCGGCTTCGCAGAAGAATGGCTGCCGCAGCTGCAGCCGCTCGCTGCCACCGGCGACCCCGGTCAGAAGGCCCGCCTGCAGATTCTCCTGGACAACCTCGAATACACCCAAACCACCAGCGAGCTGTACCGCCTGGCCATGCAGGTGGTCGGCAATCCCAAGCCCGAGGTCAATCTCGCCGCACAGGCCGACGCACTCGCCCAGCTCCGGGAAAAGCAGATCGAAAAGATGCGGCACCTGCCCTCGAATCTTGGGTCGGTCAAACGTACCGAGCAGAGTTTCCGCCTGCCCTTCGACCGCAATGTCTTTACTTATGTGATGTCCGCCGGCGCGCGCAAGAGCGCCAAGGCGCAGCGGCGCCAGGACCAGCCCGTGCTCGACGGACGCCTGGATGACTCCTTCTGGGCCGATCTGCCGGTCCTGCGGGTGCAGTTTGACAAAGACCACGGCCGGGTCTATGCCGAGGGCGCGGATGCCAAAGTCGCGGTCACCGCCGAGGCACTGTATATCAGCGTGCGCTGTGAGGAACCCGCTCTAGACCAGATCACGGATTCCGGGGTCGGCCCGAATCAGGCGGTCTGGGATGAGAACTGCGTGGACCTCTTTTTCGATCCCTCCGGAGACGGCAAGCTGTACCATCAGCTGGTATTCAATTCCCTCGGGACATACCGCGCGTTTTCCTACGTGGACAGGAAGAGCACCCCCTGGACGGTCGAGCCCAAAATCGTCACCGCCCGGGCTGGCGACAGCTGGTGCGCTGAAGTGTGCATCCCCTTGTCTGCCCTGACGGCCGGCAAAACGGATCTCCGCGGTGATATCTGGGGCTTCAATATCTGCCGTGCCCGCCGTACGGTGCGTCCCAACGCCTACAGTTGCTGGAGCCCGACTTTCGGTGATTTCCACCGCCCAGAGCGCTTCGGACGCCTGGTTATCCAGTAACCCGCAAGCACTGCCATGAGAACACTGCCTATTCTGCTGTTGCTGCTGCCTCTCGTCTGTACCGCGGACAGCCTGCGGGAAGCGCTGAAGGTCTATGCCCCGGGCGAGAGTCATGCCCCGGGGCATGGCGTACTGTCGGTCTCCAGTGCAATCCGCTTGCGCCCCGGGAAATTCGGCCAGGCCTATCTGATTGAACGGCGGACGCTGAATTATGCTGATCCCCAGGAAATGGTTCTGGGCGAAGGCGCGACTATTGCGGGCCGGGAGAACCTCCTGCGCTTGCCCAGTGACGGCTTCGCCGCGCTGCCGCAGATCGGACTCAAGCCGCAGAGCCGCAATATGCTCTCCTTCCAGTACCGCGGCCAGGGCAAACTCACGGTTTCACTGACCGAGAACGGCCAGACTAATCTGCTGGCGGAATTCACCGCCGCGGCCGATTTTCAGCCTGGCGCGGTGCTGGTCAAACCCCAGAGCGATGCCGCCACGCTCAAACTCCGTTCCAATGCGGCGGTGGAGCTGAATGAGCTGATGTTCGACCGCGATATCTCCCAGGTCAACACCTACCACCCGCCGGGCCAGATGCGCGGGGTAGACAAAATCCTCCTCGACCACCGGCTGTACAACTCTGCGCAAGGGGCCTTCTCCTGCTGGCTCAAGGCACCCTGGTTCGGCAATACTGGGGAAGGGACCGCAATGGGGCTGTTTTTGGCCGCAGCCAGCAGTGGAACCGGGAAAAAAACCAGCCAGTTCGTGGTGCTTTGGGGTGCAAAGGAGCAGACCGGGAAATACGAATCCACGCTGCACAATATCCATTACAGCGGCAAAGGCGGCTTCGATTGCGGCATCTCCTTCCGGCTGTCCGAGCTGATGGACCTGCCGGTCAATCAATGGCAGCATCTCGTGTTCAACTGGGAGACTGCGGACGGCGGCCTGCGCACCTCAGTCACTGTCAACGGCAAACAGACTTTCAGCAGCTCCAAAAGCAAATTCGTGCCGCTGGAACTGCAGGAGCTGGTGGTCGGCTATGTCAATGGCAGCTATACCAATGGACTGCTCGACGATATCGCAGTCTTCTCCCGGCCACTGACTCAGGCGGAAATCGAGACCCTGGTCAGCAGCGGCAAAGCAATCGCCGAGCTGATCCAATGATCGCAGGACTGCCGGCCACACCAGCGCAGTTCAAATGGAGTATTCTATCCACCGCTCCTCACCACCAAAAAATTCGCGGAAAATCCGGCGTTTGTAATCGACGAAGAGCGATTCGCTGCGCACGCGCGGGTGACTGAGTCGGATTTCCAGTTCGCAGTGGATGCGTCCCGGGGACGGCAGCATGACCATGACCCGGTCCGCCAAAAAGACTGCCTCCTCGATATCGTGGGTGACAAAGATTATAACCTTGCCTTCACCACACTCAGAACCTGGGTCAGATTGTCACAGTGAGATAATCACAACGGCTACAAAATGACCCGATTTTGCCCGGTCACTATGCTGGAGTACAGTTGTTTAGTGCATAACGCCAGGCTGGCAAAATTGGCATGCCTTATGCTAATATGAGATTTAGAACTGGCGTTCGGCGCGGGGTGGGCAATCTCTCCGGCCGGATGCCCCGAGTGCCAGCATCAAGGAATGAACAGAAACCATAAAGGAGGTTTGACATGCTGTGGACATGGCCAACAAGCAGACACGGGAGTCTTTGGAGTGAACTGGATCGGCTGCAACGGGAGATGAATCGGCTGTTCGAGCCTTTCTCAGGCGGCCAAGGCGGCAGTGGGAATTTCCCGGCGGTAAACATTTGGACTGGTGCAGACGATGCATTGCTCACGGCTGAGCTCCCCGGTCTCAATCCGGACCAGCTCGAAATTACGGTCAAGGACAACACGGTCACCATTCGCGGCAGCCGCGAGACTGAGCCGCTCGCCGAAGGAGAAAGCTACCTGCGGCAGGAGCGCGGGACCGGGACCTTTGTGCGGTCTTTCGCACTCCCCTTCCAAGTCGACAAAACCAAGGTGACGGCCCAGTATCAGAAAGGCATCCTGCAGCTCACTCTGCCCAGGGCAGAAGCTGACAAGCCGAAGAAGATCAGCGTCAAAGCCGGTTGAGCCGGGCCACTGACTCCGGGCCGGGAAAGATCAATCCGAACTCACATTGTGCAGCAAGAAAGGAGAAATCGACAATGGCTGAGACAGCGTTAAGCAAAAGCGAATCACAAGCTCCGGTTCAGACTGAGCGTGCACAGCAGACGCCCGTCTTCACCCCGCGCGTGGATATTCGCGAGACTGAAACCGCACTCATTCTGGTGGCCGATATGCCGGGCGCCGATGAAAGCAGTGTCACTATCGATTTAGAAGGCAGTGAGCTGACCATCCGCGGCACCTTCGTGCCCAAGGCCCCCGATGGGTATCACCTCACCTACCAGGAGTATGCGAGCGGCGACTACGAGCGCTCGTTCACCCTGGGAGACACCATCGACCGGGAACGCATCAAGGCGGTGGTCAAGAACGGCATCCTCCGGCTCACCCTGCCGAAGGCCAAAGCAGCCCAGCCGCGGCGCATCGCGGTTCAGGCGGGCTGAAGTGATCCCGAAAACCTGACGCACTGGCAGCATGGTCGCACGACCCTGCCAGTGCGTTCTGCTTTTATGGCCCCCAAACGGCAACTGACGGCGGCACCATAGATGACGTATGCCCCCAGGCATCAGATAATACCGGCTGTCTGGCATTCCTGCACGAGGCGGACGGGAGCGTGTTTGAGTTCGCCAGCCGCAAAAATAAATAACATTAAAACTTTCCTTTAATGATTACAATGATATTTCGCGACCGGGCGGAGTCTGGCAGGTTCAGCCCGCCCGGTCAGACCGTTTTTTCTAACAGAGCCAGGGTGCGTCGGGCCAGTTCTGAGATGCGGATATCGCCGAAGGCCAGCATTTCCGATTTGATGAGATCATTCAGTTTTCCTGCCATTGTCCCGCCGAAGTCCCTGAACCCTGCGGCGATACCGGTTATGGCACCGACTGTAGCGCCATTGCAGTCTGTATCCAGACCCGCAGTTACAGCTTCACAAATGCAGCGCTCCGGGGCCATTTTCCCGTAAAACAGGGCGGCGGCACAAATGACCGCGTTATTAATCGTGTGGACCGGGGACATGGTCGCGAAGCGCTGGTCCAGGTACTCCATAAATCCATCCATGTCGCGGTAGTCCGGCATGACTTTCAAGGCTGCCCGGATTTCGTGGGCCAGACGGCAGTTGGCGGGAATTTCTCCCAGCCCGGCCTGGATCAGTTTTTCCGGGTCCCGGGTTGCGAACGCCGCGGCCTCCACGGCGGCGATGAACATCTCGCCGTAAATACCGTTTTTGCGATGGGTCCAGCAGGCATCGCGCCAGGCGTATTCGGCGGCCTTTTCCGGATTTCCCGGTGCCATGAAGCCGAAGAAATCCGCCCGGATCTGTGCGCCGATCCACTCGCGGTACGGATTGTTGCAGGTACTGGTGAATTCGGGGTCAAAGGATTCAGCCGGGAGGGCGCTGAGATAGACAGCGTAATTCAGGAGTGCCTGGCGTTCCGCAGTACATACCTGCCCCAGGGTCAGAGTTCTATGCCACAGCTGGGCGATCTGCCTGGAGGTAAAATCCTTCCCGAACTGTTCAAAGATCAGCATGCCAAGCAACGTGTAGCGGATATCGTCATCCGATTCCATAAAGCCAATATTCTCGCGCGTGGATTGAGGACAGGTAAGTTTGGCAGAACCGTCCACTTCAGTATTTGAGAAATAGTCGCGCAACGGCCACTCCCCGCGCATTTTCAGATAGGTTCGAATCGCCTGGTGGCGCCCCCCCATACCCAGTGATTCCACGGGCTTGCCCAGGGCACAGCCGACACAACGTCCCAGCCATGCACCGTGATAGCGGTTCAGCAGTTCTTCCCGGCCATAGGGGAGAGACACGGCCTTCATCCTGGAAGCCGGGCGGGCCTGCCGTATCTCTTCCAGAGCGTTCGGTTCCACAAAAGGAAAGGCCGGGTCCAGCGCCAGATGCTCCAAGGCTGCATAGGCAGTGCGGAAGAATTCGTCCGGCGAGTTTGCGGCTACTGCCGTGATGGACTTTTTCAGCTCATCCGGGACGATGTATCCTTCTTCCAGACGTTGTTGCAGTTCCAGGCACAACAGTTTGCTCGCAGGTGAATATCCGGAATACCACATAGCTCATTTCCTTGTAAATAACGCCGACTTCTCACTGCCGTCCCGTAACTGGAAGGTAACCGTGCACGCTTGCGGTCTTATGCCATCGTCAGGGAAGCAATCAGGCTCCCCCGGAAGCGACCATAAATCCGCTGCGGAATACTATGTCCGCTCTTGCCCGGATTGCAAGTTGGTTACCCGGCAGAATGGTAGAAAGTCCGCACTGTAGAAAAAACAACTACGCTCCGTTATTGCCAGAAATAACTGTGGCCCACCTGGCCCGCAGATTAATTCACGGCCAGGGCGGTAGTTCTGCCTGACCTGATTCAGTCCGCCGTCTGGGTCTTTTCTTTCCAGTTGGTATTTTTGGCTTCCT
>JAAYYJ010000199.1 GCA_012515455.1 Oligosphaeraceae bacterium | reverse complement strand
TGCCGACTTTATTTTCGGCTGACAGTACGGCTTGCAGCAACAGCGCCAGGCGGTCCATCTTCTGGCGTTTAAAGGGGTCTTTGGCGGCTTCTTTGTTGGCGATGAAGCGGGTGGTAGTCTCGCAGAGCGTGTCAACGATGCGCAAGTTGTTGGCCCGCAGGCTGGAGCCAGTCTCGGTGATTTCCACGATGGCATCCGCCAGATGAGGCGGTTTGACTTCAGTGGCGCCCCAGCTGAATTCCACCGTTGCTTCCACGCCGTGCTTGGCCAGATATTTTTTAGTCATGCCGATGGCTTCGGTGGCGATGCGCTTGCCGGCCAGGTCCTTTGCTTCCTGAATGGGAGAGTCGACCGGCACGGCCAGCACCCAGCGCAACGGCTTGCGCCCGACTTTGCCATAGACCAGTTCTGCTATTTCGACCACATCGGCGTTGTTTTCCAGCACCCAGTCATAGCCGGTCAGCCCGGCATCCATGACCCCCATTTCCACATAACGGGCGATTTCCTGGGCCCGGATCAGCATGCATTCGATCTCGGGATCGTCGATTTCCGGATAATACGAGCGCGAGTGGATGTCGATTTTATAGCCGGCGCGGCGGAACATATCGACGGTGGTTTCTTCCAGGCTGCCTTTGGGCAGCGCCAAACGTAAAACTGCCATTTTCTACTCCCGAATCTGTGGCTGCGGTGGTCAGCGGGCGACGGTTGCCGGTGCTTATTTCTGGTACACGTCTTTAGGATCGAAGACGCGTTCGCCCAGGACGCTCAGGGTGCCGTCGGCCTCCAGCCGGCGGAAAAAACAGCTGCGGTAGCCCTCGTGGCAAGCTGCCCCGCCGACTTGCTCAATCTTGAAAATAACCGTATCCAGATCGCAATCGACCAGAATCTCCTTGACCCGCTGGATATTGCCTGAGCTCTCGCCCTTGATCCATAATTTTTTCCGTGAACGGGTCCAGTAGGTGGCGATGCCGGTAGCGAGGGTCTTCTGCCAGGCTTCCTGGTTGATATAGGCGAGCATCAGCACCTCGCCGGTCTGCCAATCCTGGGCGATGGCCGGTATGAGGCCATCCTGGCTTTTGCTGAAATCCAATTGCAACATCTGTGGTTTTTCCTGCTTTGCGCGGTGAGGTGAAAGGCGGTCCGTACCGGTCCCCGCCCGAAGTCGTAAAATTATTAATGTAAGATATATTGAAGAAATTACAATTCCGGCCAATTCTTCCCGCGTTATGATTTGCCTTCATGGGTCTGCTCTTAGCACCCGAATCAGGAGAATACGATGACTTTTATTGTCGGCTGCCATCTGTCTGCCAGCAAGGGCTTCCTGTCGATGGGCCATGACGCCCTGTCGATCCAGGCCAATACCTTCCAGTTCTTCACCCGCAATCCCCGGGGCGGGGCGGCCAAGGCGATTGATCCTGAGGATGTGCAAGCATTTTTGGCCCTGGCCCGGGAGCACTCATTCGGGCCCCTTTTGGCACACGCTTCCTATACCCTGAATGGCTGCTCTGCCGACCCCCGAGTCCGCACCTTCGCGACGGAGACCATGGCGGATGACTTGCAGAGAATGGAGTACCTGCCCGGCAATTTTTACAATTTTCAACCCGGCAGTCACCTGGGGCAGGGTATTCCGGAGGGCATCCGTCTGATTGTCGAGATGCTGAACAGCATTATGAGTGCTGATTTGCGGACCACGGTATTGCTGGAGACGATGTCCGGCAAGGGCAGTGAGGTCGGGGGGAAATTTGAGGAACTGGGGCAGATACTTACCGGCCTGAAGTATCCGGAGAAGATGGGTGTCTGCCTGGATACCTGCCACATCCATGACGCCGGCTACGATGTGGTCAATGACCTCGATGCGGTGCTCGAGCATTTTGACCGGGTCATCGGCCTGAAGCTGCTGCGGGCCATCCACCTGAACGACAGCCTGAATGCGTTTGCCTCGCACAAGGACCGCCATGCCTGCCTGGGGCAGGGCCATTTGGGCCTGGAGACCATCCGCAGGGTCATCAACCACCCCCAGCTGAGGCAGCTGCCGTTCTACCGCGAGACACCCAATGAACTCGAGGGCTATGCCGCTGAAATTGCATTGCTCAAACAGCTGCGGGACTGAAAGACCGGCACAGCAGACCACCCGGAAAAACCGGCACAGCAGACCACCTCGGAAAAAAACAGCTGTTTTTTTTGCAAAATCCTCTGCTGGAGCTATGTTAACTCCTGTACCAGATCAAGCCGGTTGTGGTGCTCGACCTGGATTCTGGTAAAGTTTACCAAGGGAGACTTGGATATGAGCAGGCGGTTTACTCTGATTGA
>JAAYYJ010000198.1 GCA_012515455.1 Oligosphaeraceae bacterium | reverse complement strand
TTCGCAGAGGAGAGTATCCAGCTGCTGCAAGCGAGTATGCATATTGATCGTATGCATACACGAAGACTCATGCTGATAATAAAGATAACAGCAGCAATCATAGCAAAACAGCAGGGAATCGGCCGCCAAGGCATAAGCATGGGTAAACAGAGTATCCTCACCATAGCGCAAGGCAGAATTGAAACGGAAGCCATGCTGCCGCAGCAAGGACGTCCGGAACAGTTTACCGCAAGAGCTGTCCAGCATCGGCAAATATGGAACCATCCCCGGGAAATGCTGGCCGCGAGAAACCAGCTTACTGCCGGAGTGCTTCGTAAACAACTTCTCGGTTGTCCCCTGCGGATAAATCTTCAGAAAATTCCCGCAGGTCAAGTCAGTGCCATGTTGTTTTTGCCGGGCATATAATTTGCTGAACTCTTCGCTGTCAATCTGGTCATCGGCATCGACAAACATGCACAGCTCGCCCCTGGCAAGGCACAAGGCCGTATTCCGACTCGCTGCTACCCCGAGATTCTTGGGGTGATCAATGATCTTGAGTTCTTGCGGATACTGCGCGGCAAAAGACTGGGCAATTTGCAGGGTGTCATCGTTCGAGGCATCATTGACCAGCAAGACTTCCGCCGGGCACGGCATTCTTCCAAGGATGCTGGATAAGCACCCCGCAAGATATTTTCCAGCCTGCCAAGCCGGTATGATAATACTCAATTCGTAGTTCATGGCCTGCAGCAGAAGCGAAAATGGTATCGCCCCTCAAAAAATGCCTTTTAAGTTAGTCCAGTTCTCGGGGCATCGGGAATTTGACAATGTCGGATCTCTTCCAGGGGCGTTGCTTTGGGGAATCGATAAAGCAACCGTTCAAGTGCTGTTTCAGCCAGTATTTGATTTTCTTGCCTAGTGGTATTGGGGCCCGAAGGGCATACTGACAGAAGGTATAGCCATACGGATGATGAAAGCGCTTCAGAAAAAGCCATGGCTTATGATGCCCGGTAAAATGGACAATGCCCGGACGGCGTATGGCCTCAATCACTTCTTCAGCAGTGTACATACCGGAAACAGGCGGATTGCGGTAAACCGAATTGATGATATTCCACTTTTGTGGCAGCAACTCCATATCATCACAAAAACACTTGTTCAACAAGCCCTGATCGGCGACGACAATCTCGGACCGGTGCTGTATCCAGCAATGATTACACTTTTCTACCGCATTCTGTTCGCGCATAAGTTCTAAATCCAGCAACAAAACGCCTGCATTGAAATATCGCTCAGGAGGAAGTTGCATGTTGCGTTTGGGGTCCAAGCCAACCCTATCCCCTACCGCTCCCAGTGGGTGTCCATGTAAATCCAAGTTCCACAATTTAGCTATTTCATCGAGCACAACGACATCACAATCCAAATAAATCACCCGCTTGGCAGCTGGAAGCAACTCAGGCAATTCCAAACGGAAATAAGTTGGCCGCGCTGTATTCCAGCGTTTGGAAAACCGGTCAGCATCAATGGTAATAATATCAATTTGGACACCATATTTCGCAAATGCTTCAAAGCGCCTGGCTTGTTCCGCCTGCAAACCACCGGTTAAAATATGCACGACGAGAGGAGTTCCATCACCGTGATTTAACACCATGGAAGTGAGAACAATCAGCGCAAAATGAACATAATTGTCATCGGTTGCCAGGGCAATATGAATTTCGTTGTTCAATGTTCAATCCTTTTTTGTTGGTGAACAGTACAATGGTTGACTGGTACCTGTTTATATTTCATATTGACCATTCCAAAAACAATTATGCCAATATGCATTGGTGAAAACTTGGCGATTACGCTGCTTTGCATGGCAGGCGTAGAAAAACTATTTTTTCCGTTGTTCCTGTTCAAGCCGGGCAATCCGCTGGTGAAGTTTTTCCAGAATCTGCAGCTGTTCCCTTTCAAGAACTGCAACCGGTCGCGGATCATGCCGATAATATCCTGCCCAAAATGCGGAAAGCAAGTGCATGTCCACACGATATTTCATCGCCCTTGAGCAAAACTGGATGAGATTCCATAATTGCGCGCGACGGGATGAAAAACGCATTTTTTTCCGGGTGCGGTCGTTGTCCAGGAAAATCAGTCTTTCTTCGCTATCCATACAGATGTTTCCTGGCAGGCAATCCCCATGGACAAAGCCTTTTTCATGCAATTCGCGGACCCCCTGGCCGGCTTTCTGAAGGATGTCGGCACGCACGATATTGTCAGCGGCTTCTTGCAACAGATCACTAATCCGCGGAAAAGGGATCTCAGCAGTAACCAGAATATCCTCGAAACACAACCCTGAAAAACGGCAGGAGCACACCGCCAGTAAAGGCAAAGGGCACCTCACCCCCGCCATACGCATCTGCTCAGAAACCTGCCAGACTGCCAGTGAACGCGGCTGGCGTAACAGGCTTTTCAAAAAATACCATCCCCGCCCTCTGCCGGCACCACAGATTCGTTTGTAATAAATCACCCCTTTGGCGGTTTCAATGCGTCGTACAACCCGATCCGGCTTGTTGACAATGACTGTACCGGAATCTGTCAGTTGACGGATGTCGGAAAACACATCCTGCCAACCTTCGCGCACCAGCCCCTGCCAACGTCCGGTGATAAATTTCTGACTTTCTTGCATTTGAAATTAGCGTTAAGCTTGTGAAACAAAAAAAAACAGTTTGTCAAATATCCCTGTCCCGTAAGCTTAAAATGGGTTCTTTGATATCAATCCGCAAGGCTTATGGCCTGTTGCATGCACTCATCAGGACAGGTACTTTTTACTGCACTGTCTGCAACTGGGGCGTTGACTCCTTAGGCGGCATTATGGCTGCGGTTTTTCATTTGACTGCCTGGCCCGCACTGATGTTCCAGCTGGGGATTTTTTGCTGGCCTGGGCCTGCCGTAAAAGAAGTTCACGCAGGGCAACTTGTACGGACTGAAAAACATTCTGCAGCAATTCATCCTGCAGGTCCGGGTGATTTTGCAAAAGTTCGCAGGCGCATCCCAGTTGATGCTGGCAAATGCGCACCGGACCCGGACTGGGCGGGCGGCAGCCGTACTGCAAGCCCAGGTCAGGCTTTGCATCGGCAAACAGATGGTCCATCTCTCCATTGATGAAATTCTCCAGCAGCGACTGCCATAATGCATTGCAACGGTTGGTCGGGCCTTGCTCCCATTTGCGGATAGTGGACCAGTCGACATTGAAAAAAGCTGCCAGGCGCTGATAAGAGAGCCCCAGCTGCAGCCTCTTTTGCCGGATCAGCTGGCGCATGCCGGCATCCAGATTTCCGTCAAACATTATCCCATGCACATATTCGTCCGGCGCAGCATTCATGACAACCCTTACTCCTGGTTTTACTGCATTAATCAGGGGCGCAATTACAAAACAAATCTTCGGCAGCACTATTTGCCGCGGCCAGTCGCTTCCATGTCACTATGGTTGCCCGTCGCAGTCACGATTTTCTCCACTACCTTGACATCATATTCATGCACTTCGACTTTATGTCCGAGGTGCTCAGGAAGGGTCAGATGCAGCTTGCCCCCCAAGTGTTCGCGAAACTCAGCCAGCCCGGAGAGGATCAGCAGCTGTCCATTTTCATCCCGGGCCCGCAGGAGCTCATGGTCGGTAGGCAGTCCGCAGTCTCGCAAACCCGTCAGGCAGCAGCGGCATTCATCAGCGCTGAGCAATCCGATTTCAACTGCATACTGCAGATCAAGCGCCAGGCCAATGCTGACCGCCTCGCCATGCTTCAGGGAAAAACCGCTCAGGCTTTCCAGCCGGTGAGCAGACCAGTGGCCGAAGTCCAGGGGGCGTGAGCTGCCGCTCTCGAACGGATCGCCACTGTTCTGGATATGCTGCAGATGCAGAATCGCGCACCGCCGCACAAGTTCCTCCATCAGAATCAAGTCCCGCTCCCGCAGCTGATGGGCATGCTGGCACAGCCAGTGCAGGAATGCCTGGTCTTTGATGATCGCGACCTTGAAGGCCTCGGCAATGCCGCTACGCCAGTCCCGGTCGCTCAGGGTAGTCAGAAAAGCCGAATCATTGATGACTGCCAGTGGAGGAGCAAAGACCCCGGCCAGATTTTTTCCGCC
>JAAYYJ010000197.1 GCA_012515455.1 Oligosphaeraceae bacterium | reverse complement strand
GCTACGGATGGCAGCCGTTGTCTGCATGTCCGCAATGCTGAGGCCGGCGTGAGCGAAGACCGCAAGACAGTCTGTTTCAACGAAGATTTGCAGGATAGCCTGCGGCTGTTTTATGTCGCGCTCACCCGGGCCAAATTCGCCACTTTCCTGCTGTGCAAATCGCAAAAAAAGGACACCAAGGGCAGTTACTCCACCTCGCCGTATCAATACTTCAGCAGTATTGAGCCCCTGAAAACCGAGCCTCCGGAATGCTGGGAGGGGCCTGGCGCGGAGCAACCGGCGACGCTGAGCACGGTCCAGACTGCCGCAGCAGACAGCCTGGCGCTGCAGCGGTTTCCCGGCAATTTCCGTTTTGAATCCGGCTGGCAGACCTGCAGCTTTACCTCTTTGGCGCCTGCGCATCAGGGATTGCCGCAGCTCGACACCGTGACCGCCGCTGACGCCGCAACCGCCCCGACCGGGAGCCCGTTTCCCGAGACAGCCTGGAAAGGCGATGAGCCGCTGGAGGACGACGCCCTTGATGACGGTCGCACCGCAGAGACTACCGAGGATTTCCCGGCACCAGAAAAAAACCGACCGGCGATTTTTCTCTTCCCGGGCGGCAAACGCGCCGGCATCGCCTGGCACAATTTTTTTGAGAAACTCGATTTTCAGACTCCTCCGGCTGACCTTCCGGTGCAGATTGAGAAGGCCATGGAGCAGAATGCCCTGCTGGGTGGAAATCCCGCTCAACGCCAGGAAAAATCATCCGCGTTTGGTGACATGATCGCCGGCGTGCTGCAGGTGCCGCTGGATGAGCAGGGACGCATCTGCCTCAAGGATGTGCCCCGCGCCGACCGCTTGCCGGAACTGCGCTTCACATATACCCTGCCCCAAGGCTTGGACAGCGATAAATTCAGTGCCGATTTGCGTTCCGCCGGTGTGCGTTTGCCGGCAGATTGGTCGCGGACCTACCCCCCGGGCTGCAATCTGACCGGTGCGATTGATCTGCTTTTCCGTCACGATGGTAAATTCCATATCCTGGACTGGAAGACGAATTTCATCGGCGGGGACCTGGTTAATTTTTCGGCCGCCGGTCTTGAGTTGGAGATGGACCGCAACTGCTACAAACTGCAGTACGTTATATATGTCCTGGCATTCTTCCAGTATCTGAAGCAACGTCTGCTGGAAAATCAGCAGGACTTGGATTTGACGGAGGAGCAGCTGTACGAGAAATATCTCGGCAGCGTGTTTTATCTGTTCGTGCGCGGCATTTCCTGGGAACGGTACAGCCGCGGCGGCAATCCCCGTCAGGGCATTTATCAGGCTCGTCCCAGCTATGCGGTGATCAAAATCCTGAACCATTATCTGGGATGTGTGGAATTCCGGCAAGGAGGGTCAAGCAGTGCCGTTTGATTTAGCCCAGTTCCGTTCTTCTACTGCCCTGCCGGGGTTAAGCTGGCAGTTTGCCGAGCTGCTGTCCCGTCATGCTGGCGGTGATCCGCACCTGGAGCTGCTGGGGGCGATGTCCCTGGCCGCCATCATGCAGGGGCATTGCGCCTTGAACCTGAAGAAATGGAATGACGCCCCGGAAGAGTTCGGCGCCGGAAAAAACATCCCTCCGGCTCCTCTGACCCTGGCCGAATGCGAGGCGCTCTTGGCCCGTTATCCGGGTATGGTAGCCGAAGACACCCAACAGCGCACCCCCCTGGTCTATGACCGGGCGCAGAATTTGCTCTACCTGCATCGATACCGACTGGCGGAGGAGCAGATCGCCGAGGCAATCCGGCAGCGGCGCGGCCCCTGCCCCGCGCAACCGTACAGCCCGGCAGAAATCACCGCTGCCAACCGCCGTTTCGCCGGACAGGACTTCGCCGATGACCGCCAGCAGCAAGCCGTATCACTGGCCCTGCAACAGAATTTTGCCGTGATTACCGGCGGTCCCGGCACTGGTAAGACCACGGTCCTGGCCAGCATCCTGGCACTGGAGCTGCGGCGCAACCCGGAGTTGAAAATCGCCATCGCCGCTCCCACCGGCAAGGCCGCCTCGCAAATCCGCCAGTCCATCATTGCCGAGTTGCCGTACCTGGCGGTTACGGAAGACCAGACGAGCCGTCTCAGCAGCCTTCCTGCTGATACTGTGCATTCGCTGCTTGGGCTGCATGGCAGCAGCACCAAGGCGAAATATCATCCGGACAATCCCTTACCAGCCGATCTGATTGCATTGGATGAGGCCTCGATGCTGTCGCTGGAATTGCTGGCCCAGCTCTGTCAAGCTCTGAATCCGCAGGCGCGACTGCTGCTGCTGGGTGACAAAGACCAGCTGACCTCAGTGGACTGCGGTTGCGTGTTTGCGGATATCTGCAAGAATGAAAGCATGTTGCGTGATAATATCGTCTGGTTGCGCAAGAATTATCGCTCGCAAAGCAATCCGGCCTTATGCGATTTCGTCTCCCGGCAGATTATTGACCGGGGACTGGACCTCTCCTCGCTCTATCAGGCACCGGAGGAGCAGCGCAGTCAGTTCAGTGCCAGTGCGCGGTCGGGCAACTGCGGTTCCGGACCGGTGCAGGAGCTGACCTTCAGGCAGCAGCTGCTGCTGCCGCTGCTGGAAAGCATGCTCTCCGATGTGTCTGGAGTGGAGAGCAGCGGCAGTACGCCGTTGGAACGCTGGCAAAAAGTTGCTTCTGTGGCTGATGCCTACAAGTTCAGCGACCATTTCAAAGTGCTGTCCGCACTGCACAAGGGTTTTTTCGGCACCGAGAATTTAAATCGGCTGATTTCCGAATGCCTGGGTCTGCCCCTGTATGGCCGAGGCACGCCGATAATAGTCCTGCAAAACGACAAACTCACCGGCCTGCAGAATGGCGAAATCGGCATCTGCTGGGATGACGGCCGGGTTTATTTCCGCAAAGCCGCTCGCGCCGGCCAGGACGGCGGCTGGGAATACCAGCCTTTTCTCCCGGCCCAGCTGCCGCCTCACGATCTGGTCTTCGCGCTGACCATCCATAAGGCTCAGGGCGCCAGCATCAATAATGTCCTGATGGTCCTGCCGGAGCATGACCACCCGGTTCTGAGCCGGGAATTGATTTATACTGGCATCACCCGTACGGTCAAGCGGTTCCAGCTCTGGGGTGATGAGCAGGTACTGCGGGCGGCCTTGCAGCGTCCCACCGTCCGCTGGTCCGGCCTGACGGCCTTGCTAGGTTAGTCTGTTCCCCTTTCCGGGCTGGTTTACGCCCGGAGTTATAACCGTCTACCAACTGCCAAACTGGAGTGTCCTGCCATGCCTGCCGATCACCGCAAACCAATCATTCTGCACACTGATATCGGCTCTGACATTGATGACAGCTGGGCTTTGGCTCAACTCCTGGAAAGCCCGCATTTTCGTCCGCTGCTGGTGTTGACCGACACTGGCGACACCATGTACCGCGCTGCAGTCGCCGGCAAACTCCTGGAACAAGCTGGCCGCACTGATGTAGAGCTGGCCGCGGGCCGGGTAGAGCATCCCACCCCCTGCACCTGCAATCTGACCTCCTGGATCGGGTCGTACCGGGCGGAGGATTATCCTGGCCGTTTCACGCCTTCTGGTATTGATCGCCTGATTGAATTGGCCATGGACGAGAGTCAGGGAGAGATTACCCTGGTATCCATCGGTCCGCTGCCGTCACTGGCCGAGGCGTTACGGCGTGAACCGCGTCTTGCCCCGCGCCTGCATTTTGTCGGTATGTTCGGCAGCCTCAAAACGAACCATGATGGCAAACCGAATCCGATTGCCGAATATAATGTCCGCATGGCCATCACCGCCTGCCAGGAGGTTTTCGCGGCACCCTGGAAAAGTATCACCATCACGCCGCTGGATACCTGCGGGCGAGTCAGGCTCTCGGGAGCATTGTACCAACAAATTGCCGCCTCTGACAAGCCGCTGCTGCGGGCCGTGCTGGACAGCTATCGAGCCTGGTTGAAATTCGGGAACTTGCCGGATGAAGGCCACACTTCCATTCTGTTTGACACCGTCGCAATTCATCTTGCGCATAGCCATCGCTTTCTGCAGATGGAGAAATTGAAGATCACGGTCAGAGACGACGGCTTCACCGTGATTGACAATAGCAACGGACATCCTATGCTGGTGGCCACCGCCTGGTCAGACTTGCCGGGATACCAGGAAAGCCTTACCGGTCTGCTGTGCCGCCCTGGACAAGAAAACGATAAATCCTGCCGCTGACCATTAATATTGGCGGCCGCGCGGGCATCAGCAGTGGCTGGCAATAAAGCGCACAGCGGCGGCACCTTCCGACGGCGTGCTGCCGCACTCAGATGACAGCCAGCCCTGGTAGCCGAGCTCCCGGAGGCGCTGCAAGCAGGGCTGGACCTCGCCAGCACCCTCCCCCAGGGCGCAACTGCGGTAGCAGATACCCGCAGCAGAACGCAGGCCGCGCTGCTGTTCGTCCGGGACCCGCCGGCACATATCCTTCAGGTGCACGTGGCAGATCAGGTCCTTAACTGCCTCCAGGGCATCCAGGGGCCGTTCATCCGCCAGTAAAAAATTACCGTTATCGAAAATGAATTTCACAGCTTGATGTCTGCTGTGCCGGATCACTTCCAGGCAGTCCCGGGATGCGGCAGTGAAGGTCGGGGTGACCCCGAAATCCTCGATACAGACCGTGATGCCGAAACCGGCGGCCAGTTCCGCGCAGCGTGCCAGCATCTCGCCGTAATTCCGGCGGGCCTCCTGGTTGCTCATGCCGGGGGCTGGTGCAGTGCCATAAAGCAGAGCAATCGGGCAGGCTAGTTCGTCACGGCAGAACGCGAAAGCCTGCCGGCAGTTTTCCAGT
>JAAYYJ010000196.1 GCA_012515455.1 Oligosphaeraceae bacterium | reverse complement strand
TCTGCCACACCTGTGTTGCCGCATCTTTGCGCCAGGCAGTTCTTCTGCCGGTGCAGTTTGTCAACCCCCAAAAGTCAAGGAGAAATGCCATGCGTGCGATCTGCTGCTCGCCGTTGTTCCTGCTGGCGTTGGCCGTCTGCCGCGCTGACACTGTGCCGGAGCGTGCTTTCCGCCTGGCGGTGCTCCCTGACAGCGACTGTTATTTCCGCTGTGAGAATAGCGCATTAACCGGCACCACCGCCGCGGGGCTGCTCGACCTCTTCCAGCAGTCCCCGGACGCGGACCTGCAAGACGACTCACCCCGGGGGACCATGCTGGCATTTCTGGCTGCGGTCAATCGCCAGCTGCCGTTCCATGACTTGCAGGCGGTGAAGCGTTCGCAGGGGAGCTTCACTATGGCGGGCTTGCATCCGGCCGCCCGAGGCAACAGCCGTTTTTTATATGCCTGGGAGCTCTACCGCCCTCTCGATCCCCAGGAAGTGCAGCGGATTATTCTGGCCGAGGCCGAGAACTGCACACTGCGAGTGCAGGTGCAGCCGGGCAAGCGGCCGGACACCTTGCAGATTTCCTTCCCCGACCAACCGGAGTTGCCGGTGCACAGTATGGCCTTCCTGTCCGGCCATACCGTGATTCTGCTGGGAACCGCTGAGCTGCTGGAGACTGTGCTGGGCAATATCGAGCAGTCACTGCCCGGGACTGGGTTGCCGGCTGCACTTCAGGCTGCCCAAGCCAAGGTCCCCGCGGGCAGCAGTTTCTATGCTCTCTTTGTGCCCAATGCTGCCATGAAGGCCGCGGCGCTGGCGAGAGCCGCTCAGACCCCCCAGGCGAGTCTGCTCAATGACCTGGACAACCTGGTGCTTATCCTGAATGGCGCAGCTCAGACCGAGTTCACTCTGGGGCTGAAATTTGCCAATGCCCAATCCGCGACGCTCGGGAAAACCATGCTGATTGACGGTGTCTTCCTGGGGATGCTGAAGATGCAGCTGCTGCAGCTTTCGGAGAAGCCCATTCCGATGCTCGCCACCATGAAGTCTGATCTGCAGGGCACCGACGCAATCTTCACCTGCACTGTTCATCCCGACGATCTCGCGACTATCGGCACCCTTAATAAGAACTTGCGCCAGCGCTTCCGCGCTCTCCTGAACCAGAACTGAGCGCAACTGCGTCCTCACCACCGCTCAGAGGCAATCCCCAAGCAACGCATGACCAACACTGAACTTAATGATATCTGCACCCGCAGGGTGGTGATTTTTGACGGCGCGATGGGTACCGAGCTGTATCGCCGCCATATCTTCACCAACCGCTGTTACGACGAATTGTGTCTCTCCGACCCCAAGCTGGTGGCGGAGGTCCACGCCGATTATCTCCGGGCCGGAGCCGATGTCCTGACTACCAATTCCTATGGCGCGAACCGCCTGGCTCTGAAGAAATTCGCCTTGAGCGAGCAATGCCGGCGCATCAATGAACGCTCGGCTGTCCTGGCGCGTGAGGTCATTACTGCGGTGGCTCCCGGCCGGCAGGTCCTGCTGGCCGGTTCGGTCGGTCCCCTGGATGTGAAGCTGCAGCGTGAGCCGGACTGGGAACCGCTGCTGGCCATGCTGCTGGAGCAGGTGCAGTCGCTGTTGCTCGGCGGGGTGGATTTTCTCCTCTTCGAGACCCTGCCGGACCTCGAGTCCGCCCGCCTGGCCCGCCTGACCATGCAGCGCTTGGGGACAGAGACGCCGTTCATGCTCTCCCACAATATCCCGGACAGCCTTGAGATGGCTGAAATCATCAAGCACCGGCTGGACCTTGGCCAGGATGACCTGCCGCAACCCTTCGCCCTCGGGCTTAATTGCGGCTTGGGACCGGACCGGATGCTGGATGCACTGGAAACTGCCCGCACCCTGACCAGCCTGCCGCTGGTGGTGCAGCCGAATGCCGGCGCACCGCATACCATCGACAACCGTCAGCTGTACCTCTGCTCGCCGGAATACCTTAGCACCTACGCTGTCCGCTATGTCAACCTAGGGGCCAGGGGCGTGGGCGGCTGCTGCGGTACCACCCCGGAACATATCGCTGACCTGGCCAGATCGGTCAAACCCCTGGGCCGCCAGCCGCAGGTCTGCGTCCCCAAAGTGACCGAGAAAAGCGCTCCCTTCCTGCCCGAGACTCCCTTGCCGGAACGCTCCGCGCTGGGCCGCAAGCTCGCGACCGGCGAATGGATTTGCGCGGTGGAGATGTCTCCCCCGCGGGGTTGGGATGCCGGGCGGCTGCTGGCCCATGCCCAGCTCTGCCGGGAGCGTGGTGTGGATGTGCTGAACATCCCGGATGGCCCGCGGGCGGCTCCCCGCCTCTCGGCTCTGGCCACCGCGCTGCTGATCCAGAATCAGGTCGGCATGGAGGCGGTTCTGCATGTCTGCTGCCGGGACCGCAACTATATCGGGCTGCAAG
>JAAYYJ010000020.1 GCA_012515455.1 Oligosphaeraceae bacterium | reverse complement strand
TATTGATTGGGTAATCCGAGTTCGCCAGCCATTCCACCGCCGTTTTACAGTCATCTAGACCGGCGGGCCAGTGATGTTCGGGAGCCAGCCGGTAATCGATATTGAAAACCGCGAAACCATTTTCGGCTAAAAAATCCGCCACCCCCTGCACGGCGTGGCGATCCATGGAGCTCCACGCCCCGCCGTGAATCAGCAGCGCAGCCGGGAAGCCGTGCTTGGGAGCAGTATTGCCGGGCAGGAACAGCTCCCCGTGGAGATGTGCCGCATATGCAATATCCGGGATGATTTCCACCACGTGGTATCCTTTACACAATAACTGAATCCAGCTGGAAGGAATCGGCGATTTTCCGCAGCGAGTCGGCATGGTGTCCGACTCCCAGGGCAAAGTGATGAGTCGGACCAGCTGTGCACCAGTTGGTCAGGAATGTCCGGACGTCCGGCTGGAATTTGCCATGGGTGTTGGTGTTTCCGGTCGGCGGAATCGGCCCGGCCATGGATTCACCTTCGGCAATCACGAATTTAAATTTGCCTTCAGCTGTCATTCCGATGCTGAGCAACGTGATGGGGCCGGTTTTGATATTGAACTCGACCCCGGCGCCGGAACCGGGTTTACCATGATATTTTTTCAGACTGCGGATCACTGGCTTGCGGTCGGCAATATTCACGTGGTGCGGTCCATCATGACCGACCAGGACGCTGCCCCGGGCGAAATCAATGGGATGGAATTCCGCAAAACTGCCGCCAATTTCCAGCCGGTCCATAATCAGCATGGCGATACAGGTTTTTAGGTCACACTCGCCGCACATCGGAAATCCAGCACCGGTGAGCAGGGAATTCCCGACGATGAAATTGCTCACCAGTTTGCGCATTTCAGATTCTGGCTGAGCCTCGTAATAATAGGCGAAGCCGTCCAGCTTCTTCTTGGCAATAAACCGCTCCAGTGCGACGCCCGCGCGGGAGGCGGTCAGCAAATCCCCCTCGGTCAGCTTTTGCGTAATCGGGTCCGCCCCGGGGTCGGGGGTGTCAAAGAAATCCAGAATCCGGCCGGACATATCCCGGACGGCGGGATCGTTATCGGCCAGAGACTGATATTCGGTCATGATTTCATCGGGTTCGCAGGGCACCGCATGGGCTCCGAAAGCCGCAGTCACAGCCGCGGGATCGGTCTGCATATCCAGCATGGTGTCCAGCACATGCCCCATCAATCCCAGCCTGGCGCGGCGGAGCTCGTGGCGGACATGGGCGATCCGGCACCATTGCCCGATTTTATGGTCGGCCTCAGCATCATTTTCCAACCTGCCGATGATGACATCTGCGACCGGTTTTCCCATGCGGATGGCCACGCCGGTAAATTCCGGCACCGAGCAGAAATCGTCATTGCAGAGCTGAATATAGGTGGTTCCGTTGGCATAATCCATGGCTTGCAGCGGCTGCAGCGCCAGCAGCACCACGGGGCAGTTCATCTCCCGGATAATGGGTGCGAACGTCACGCTGGTGGCATAAGTGACCATATCCACCAGGAGCACATCCGGGTCCGCGGCCTTGATTGCCGGAAGCGTTTCATAAGCCTTGACTGCGTTGTCGATCATGCCGAAATCCGTGACCTGGACCTGGTTCTTGGCCAGTTTTTGCAGCAGAATGCCGGTTTTTCGGTGCATGTCCTCCAGCAGGCCGGGGAACTGTTTCCAGTAGGTGTCTAACCCCACGGAGAATACTGCGATGTTGGCAGTTAAGGGTTTTCGTCTGGGTACTTGCATAATGCATCCTTCAATCTTTTTGGCAAATTCCGGGTTGGTTCCAACCGGTCATCCAGGCTTAATTCAGCGGCTGAAAATGGTCAGGAAGCCAGCTTGCCTTTCTTGAGCAGACATGGCATTATACTATATCTGACTTTGGCCGGGTGACAAGCCCACCTTCAACATCCCACGGTCTGAACCGGCCGTACGGAGCTGGAGCTGGTCATAGCCATCAGGCTCTAAGGAAAAAGCAAGCATACTCGTAATGCCTGCAAGCGTGGATTACACCACAAATCAGCCGCCCCTGCTGGTTTTGCTGTTTCCTGGCATTTTTTGCTCTTCAGCTGTAATTATTACCGCCTGAAATTATAGTACTATGCATTCTCTGACAAACCTGGCTGCCCACCAATCTCCGTTCATACGGTAAAGTTGCGGAACTCCTAAACTCAAAGCGAAATAAAAGGTCCATTATGACAGAATCACGGGATTTCATTGCCGCCGGCATTCAGAGTTTCCGGGCCAAATGGCAGCTTGCCTGGCAGGATATCACGATTGTCACTGCCGGGGATATTCTGGCCAGCTTGAGCCGTCATCAGCTGCTCTACAGCACGTTCAACTGGGACTACGTTGTCTACCAGCCCAATGACCTCACCCTGGCCAATGCAATCGCTGCCGAATTCGCGGCCCTGGGCGCGGAGGTATTTCACGATCAGCAGTTTGGCGGCAGGGTCTGGATTTTCGCCTTTTCCCGCAAAACCACTGCGTCACAGGAGCCCTGGCCCAATTTGCCGGAAGCGCCGGATTGGCGATGCCCTCTTTCCCACCGCCGGCTTCTGAATTCTGCCGCGCTGCCCGGGGAAATCACGCCTTTCCGTTTCAAAGGGACGGATTATCTCCTGGAAAATGTTCTGGCGCATTTTACCATTCCTGGTGCCGCGGTTGGCACCCGTTGGCACGAAAATCACATTCGCATCCGCCGCGAATCAGATGACCGGCTGATTTCCATTCCGTTGCTGGACCATTACTTTGCTTCCGCTTATGTCTGGCAAAATCGATGCTACTGCTTCTCCATGAATCAGGGTGCCGGAAGCAGCCGCCTGGAGGTGATCATATCCGACGATCTGATCACCTGGGAAGCCCCCCGCTGCGTCTTTGATTTTACGGAGATCGGGGAACACTTCTGTAATACTTCGGTGACTTACGACGGCAAACGTTTCGTCCTCCTCTTTGAGACCGATGACCCGGCCTATCCCATCTATACCTTCAAATTTGCCGAGTCGGACGACCTGCTCAATTGGCGCCAGATCCCCGGGGCGATTTACGGTTGGGACAAATATGTGGGCGGCGG
>JAAYYJ010000195.1 GCA_012515455.1 Oligosphaeraceae bacterium | reverse complement strand
TCATCCCTGCCCTCGGGACTGATGAAGAACACATCCGCCTGGTCGGCCAGACCGCCCGCAATTTTGCTGTCTCCCTGGGGGCGGTAGTCCATATTGTCGATGTCGGCCAGATTCTGGCGCAGGTCGAGTTTGTTCTTGGAGAGGACCAGCAGTGAGGGCTCATCTTGGTTGTAGCCGTTGTATTGGCAGACGTCATTCTTGGTCAGCAAGCTGTGCAGTCCGCCTAAGACCACACAATTGCGGGTGTGGGAGTTGATGCCCGCCGGCTTGATCCAGAGATCGCCGTAGATATTGTCCCAGGCCTGGCAATTCTCAATCAGGCAGTTCTCGGCTGTGCCGCCATAGAAACGGATGCCGTTGCGCAACGATTTATAAGTCACGCAATTACGGATGGTGCTGTTCTTGGACGAGCCGAAGCAGACAATGTTCCCCCCCGGACTGCAGAACAGCGAGCCGTTGCCCATGGCCACGCAATTCTCAATCACCGTGTTGTCCGCCCGGCCGGTGCCGATACCCCCGCCGTTCAGGTAGGCCTGGCAGTGGCGGATGATGCAGTTTTCTGCATCGATCAGATACAGCCCCCAGCGGCCGTTGTTGCCGGGATAACCGCCGCTCTCATTGCAGTTGAAACCGATGAAAGTCAGATTCTCGATCACGATATTGCTTAGTTTTTGACCGCTGCTGCCGGGGCGCATCAGCAGTCCGAAATCACGATTAACGGAGATGCTCAGGTGATGCCGTGCGGGGTCGTTGCTGTCGGAGGTCACCACGTAGAGCTTTTTGCTCTCTTGGTCATAATACCAGGCTGCACGCTTGTAGTCCAAGGCCGCAGGCGAGGCGCTCTGTTCATAGATCTCCAGGTTGTTGCATTCATTGACCGCTTCGACTGGCTGGTCCCAGTCCGCGACCCAGACGAACTGCAGCCCCTCGACCCGGCGGAACGCCGGCGCCGGACGGTCGCCGCGAATAAAGACCGCGCCGGGAATCTCACCCCGGATGGTGGTGGTGCGCTCGGGCAGGGACTCGAACGAGATACTGTTGCCTTCGTGATATTCACCTGGGGCGATATGCAGCGTGTCGCCGGCCCGCAGAACCGACAATGCCTTGCGGATGCTTTGGAATGCCTGGTCACGGCTCTTGCCGTCATTGTTGTCATTGCCGCGGTTGCTGACATATAATTGGTCAGCCAGGAGAATTCCTCCGCAAAGGAACCATAAGCTCATCAGCCGGCATAATTGCATCATTGTTTTTATCCTTAAACTTGGGGGGGGGCATTTCCAGCCCCGGTTCCGGATTCGCGGCGGCGGGAGGCACCAATCAGGAGGAATTCATCCGTCCTGCTCCAGCCTCGCACTTGCATTGCGATAATCTCAGAATATAGTTTATTTCCTGCCGTTTTGCAAGACAGGCTATTTCTTTTACTTTTTTGCAGGTGTAAATCGCTATGCCCGTGACTCTGAAAACAGTTCTGCTGCTGCTGGCTTCCAATTTATTCATGACCTTTGCCTGGTATGGTCATCTGCGCAATATGAGCGGCCGGGCCTGGTATCTGGCCGCCCTGGCCAGCTGGTCCATCGCCCTGTTCGAGTATCTGCTGCAGGTCCCCGCCAACCGCATCGGTTCCCAAGTGATGACGGTCTCCCAGCTGAAAATCATCCAGGAGGTCATCACCCTGAGCATTTTTGTACCCTTCGCCCTGTTGTATCTGAAAGAGAAATGGACCTGGAACTACCTCTGGGCCGGACTCTGTCTCTGCGGGGCGGTGTTCTTTATGTTCCGGAAATAACTGCCGCCCCGCCGAAACCAGCCCCTTAAACGCCTTCAGGAGATAGCCATGGAAAAGAAAATTGCCGCTTTCGGAGAAATCATGCTTCGTCTTTGCCCCGCCGGGAAGAAGCGCTTCCAGCAGGTCCTGCCCGGGCAGCTGGAGGCCACTTTCGGGGGCGGCGAGGCCAATGTCTGCGTGTCGCTGGCGGTTATGGGGGCGGAGACCCGCTACTTGACGGCTCTGCCTGACAACCCGGTCAGCCAGGCCTTGCTGGCGCAGTTGCGCGGCTTAGGTGTAGATACTGGCATGGTGCTGCTGTCTCCGGGCGGACGTCTGGGGATTTACTATGCCGAACACGGCGCGGCCCTGCGCGGCTCGAATGTGATTTATGACCGCAGCCATTCGGTGATCTCCCAATCCGGCCCTGAGGATTATTGTTTTGAGGCGATGCTGGTCGGCTGTTCGCATTTGCATCTCACCGGCATCACCCCGGCCTTAAGCGAGAAGGCGTACCGTGCCACTCTGGGCATAGCGGAGACGGCGGCCCACCTGGGCCTGACCATCTCCTGCGATTTGAATTACCGCAAGAAGCTCTGGAAGTGGCATCCGGAATTAAGCGCCAATAAGCTGGCGGCCAAATGCATGGCCCAAATTGTCAAACACGCGGACATCATCATCGGCAACGAGGAGGACGCCGCGGATGTGTTTGGCATTCAGGCCGAGGGCAGTGCGGTGGCCGAAGGCCGCCTGAACTGCGCCGGCTACCAGGCTGTCGCGGCCAAGCTCGCGCAGCAGTTCACCAAGGCGGCCTATATCGGCATTACTCTGCGGGAGAGCATCTCTGCCGACCACAACAACTGGGGCGGGATGCTCTACGATGCCCGGCAGCGGAAGAGTTTTTTCGCGCCCCTGTCACCGGAAGGCGAATACCGCCCCTACCAGATTCATGATATCGTGGACCGCTTCGGGGGCGGCGATTCATTCTGCGCCGGGCTGCTCTATGCCTTGAATACCCCGGAGTTGTCGGAACCATCTGCGGCCATCCAGTTTGCAGTTGCCGCCAGTGCTCTGAAACATACCATCGAGGGCGATTTCAACTATTCCACCGTCGCGGAGGTGCAGGCACTGCTGCAAGGCAATTCTTCGGGGAGAGTCAAACGATGAATAACCGGGCGAGTTTTCAGCGTTTCCTGCAGGAATGCCCAATCGTCGCTATCTTGCGCGGGATCACGCCGCCGGAAGTCCCTGCGGTCTGTGACGCGCTGTTCCAGGGCGGCATCCGGCTGCTGGAAATTCCCCTGAACTCGCCACAGCCGGAACAGAGTATTGCCTTGGCCGCCAGGCATTGTGCCGGGCGCCAGCTGGTCGGGGCGGGCACAGTGCTGAGCCCCGCAGAGGTTCAGCTGGTGCTGGCCGCAGGCGGGCAGTTCGTGGTCTCGCCCAATACCGATGCTGCGGTAATTCAAGCCACACTGCAGGCGGGCTTGGTCTCCGTGCCCGGATTTATGACTGCCAGCGAGGCCTTTGCGGCTCTGCAGGCCGGCGCCAATTACTTGAAGTTGTTCCCGGCCGGGCAGCTCGGGCCCGGATACATCCGGGACCTGCTGGCGGTGATCAAGGCGCCGATTCTGGCCGTCGGGGGCATCACTGCCGCCAACCTGGAATCTTATCTGGCGGTCTGCTCCGGAGCCGGGGTGGGCAGTGCGTTGTACAGCCCTGGTTGCCCGGCAGCAGAAGTACTGGTTCGGGCCCAGCAGCTGCCTTGGCCAGGAGCGCCAGGTCGCACAGCCAAGCAGGAGTGAACCGCCGATGAGCACATGTGACGCAAAAATATCCCAGCTGACTGAGATGATTGCCCGCGACTGGCTGCTGGTTACGGCCGGCACTGCGGAGCACTATAACCCCATCACCGTAAACTGGGTCACCTGCGGATACCTGTGGATGAAGCCGGTAATCACCATCTTCATCCGGCCGGAACGCTATACCTATCAACTCCTGGAACAACGCACGCTATTCACTGCCTCGTTCTTTGCCGGGAAACAGCGCGACGCGCTGAACTTCTGTGCTGGCTGTTCCGGGCGGGAGGTCAAGGACAAGGCGGTAAAAGCCGGCCTGACTGCGTTTGTGACCGCTCAGGGAAATATCGGCTACCAGGCAGCCGAGCTGGTGCTCGACTGCCGGGTGCTGTACGCACAGGCGCTGCAGGCACCCGCCTTCCTGGAACCAGCCGTGCTGGAGAATTATTACCGTACCGGCGGCCTGCATAAGATGTATGTGGCGGAAATCGTGGACCGGCAGGAGCCAGGGCGAAATTAGCGGCGCTGGAATTTGGCCGTGAACATCGCATCGCAGTCGCCGTCCCAAGGCCAGAGCTGATTGTATCCCGGGCATTCCCGGGCGCTGACCGGGCAGGTGAAGGGCGCCAGGGCGAATGCGGAATTCTGCCGCAGGAACTCTTCTACAACGCCTTGATTTTCCTGCCGGAACATCGAGCAGGTGGAGTACACCAGCGTGCCGCCCGGGGCCACTGCTTCAGAAGCATTGCTGAGCAATTGCAGCTGTAGCTCGACAAAATCCGCCAGTTCGGCGGCGCGGGTGGTCCAGCGGGCATCGGGATTGCGCCGCCAGGTGCCGGAACAGGAGCAGGGGGTGTCTACCAGCACACCGGCGAAACGCCCCGGAAGGTCGGCATGGCCTTGCCTTTCCATTCCTTGCAGCGGATGTTGGGGAACTGGGCCCGGCGGGCCCGCAGCTTGAGCTCCTGCAGCTTGTGCAGCCTGATGTCAGTGGCCAGGACGCTGCCTTTGCCCTGCATCAGCCAGGCCAGATGCAGAGTCTTGCCCCCGCCGCCGGCACAGGCGTCCCACCACTGTTCCCCAGGTCGAGGGGCGCAGATCTGGGCGACGGCCTGCGAAGCCAGGTCCTGAATTTCAAAATCACCGGCTTTGAAATTGACCTGATTGCGGAGATTACTGCTGCTGCTGCGCTCGATTTTCAAGGCATACTGCAGGTGCTCGTGACGGCTGGTGGGAATATCGTCATTGGCCAGTTCTTGCTGCAGCCATTCGACATCGCTGATCTGGGCCCGCAACCATACCGGGGGCCGGTTTTGCAGCCATTGCAGGAGCTGCTCTGCGGCGATGCCTTCCTCCTGCGCCAAGTGCTGGAAGGTCCATTCCGGGACCAGCTGGGAGACCTCCAGGGACACTCCGGGCGGCAGCAGCGGTTTGAGTATCCGACTGCGCTCAGCCAAGCTGTACTGTGCGGTCGGGCTTACGGACGGCGCCGCCACCCTGCCACCTTCCGCCGCGCTCCAAAGTGCGGCGGCGGGCGGCATTTCGGCCGGATTGTCCAGCAGCCAGGCAGCGTAAAGGCAGGGCTGCCATTCTTGGATCGGGAGGTTCCGGTCCGGAGTCTGGTTCTGCCAGGCCTGCACGAATGCCGGCGGCGCCAGATGCTGCAGCCAGCCCCACCAGCGCAGCAGCGCGAACAGGGTCTCGCTGATCAGATGGCGGTCGCGGGAGCCGAACTGACGGTTGACGTAAAAGGTGTTTTTCAGGCAGCGGTCGGCGGGCTTCCCGCTTAGCAGGGATTCGCTCAGGGTATCTACGACGGCCTGGGCACAGACGCGGGCCTGGGTCTCCAGGCGGTTCGGAGGCAGAGGGCGTTTATCGGGCATGGGAGGCTTTCTTTTGGGCGGCTTGCACAGTATTGAACAGCAGCATGGTGATAGTCATCGGGCCGACACCGCCGGGAACCGGCGTAATCAATGCGGCTTTCTCGCTCACGGCCGCGAAATCGACGTCGCCGGTCAGGCGGTAGCCGCGTTTGGTCTGGGGGTCATCGACCCGGTTTACGCCGACATCGATCACCACTGCCCCGGGTTTGACCATGTCGGCAGTGATGGTGTTCGGGCAGCCTGCGGCGGCAATGATGATATCGGCCCGCAGGGTGTGGCTGCGCAGATCGCGGGTGCGGGTATGGCAGATGGTCACGGTGGCATTCCCGTAAGGTGCTTTCTGCACCAGCAGATTGGCCAGCGGCTTGCCGACGATGTTACTGCGCCCGACCACTACCACTTCCGCACCGCTCAGCTTGACCTCACAGCGCTGCAGCAGCTGCAGGACCCCGTGGGGGGTGCAGGGGAGGTAGGTTTCTTCCCCTAGGACCATCCTGCCCACGTTGACCGGATGGAAGCCGTCGACGTCTTTTTCCGGATCAATGGCGTTGATGATTTTGCTTTCGGAAATCTGCCGGGGCAGGGGCAGCTGCACCAGTATGCCGTGAATCTTGGGATCGTGGTTGAGCTTGTCGATCAACGCCAGCAGTTCTTCTTCACTTGTCTCGGCCGGCAGGCGGTTGTCAGAAGAGAAGATGCCGATTTCGGCACAGGCCTTCTCTTTGGCGCTGACATAGGACTGCGAGGCGGGGTCGGTGCCGACCAGTACCACCGCGAGACCGGGCTGTATGCCGGTCTCGCGGCGCAAGGCGGTGATTTTCTGCTGCAGTTCCTGCCGAATGTCGGCGGCAACTTGTTTTCCATCAATGATTCGCGCAGACATAGTACTCCTTTTAGGTTCGCAAGCCGCAGGGGCGCGGCTCTGGGTTGTAGCACGGGTCACAAACTATCCTTCCGGCGGGGGACTGCTGGCGGCGCTTCCCGGGCGCAGGTGGCGCAGGTACAGTATGCCGGCTGTAAGCAGCAGCAGCAGCCCCAGTACAGGGAATATGCCGAAGAACAGCCCGCAGAGTCCAGCCAGGGCCGCGGCTTTGCGGCTGCGCAGCCGGGCCGGCAGCCAGCCCAGACCCTTGCGCTTGAATATGGCGCGGACGCCAACAGCCAGCAGGACCAGCAACAGCAGACCACAGAGATTCTTCCAGGCGGTCAGACTGCGCCGGGACAACGACCGGCCGGTGACCTCCTGCACAGCCCGGGGGCTGGAAAAATACAGAACCTGCCAGCGGCTGTCATCACGGGCCGGAAACTCGAGCTGCAGGCTGGCCTGGTTGGCAACCGCCGCCGGCGGAGGAGGAGCGGCCGGCGCGGCCGGAGCCGGCGGCTCGGCGGCCGGCTGGGGCTTTGCCGGCCGCCGCGCCGCCCCTTCGCCCTTCGCAGCGCTGGCGGAGTCCGCCAGGCGAAGGGCCCCGAGGGCCGAAGAATCGTCTTTGTCTGACCGTTCCTGGCCCAGTGCAGCAGAGCTGCTTGGCGCAACACGCAAGCGTTCCTCTGCCGCAAGGTCTGTGCCGCGCATCTCTTTTAGCGGCTGGACTGGCTCATCCCATTTCCAGCGGACGGCAGACCGGCGGTCTTGTTCCTGCTGCCGGTATCCCAGCAGCCTGAGCAAGTCGGACTCGCTGGTCTCTGAGCCCGCGCCGGTAAAATCGCTGTCGGGCCAGTTCCAGCTGCGATCGGACTCCGGTTCGGCTGGGGGCGGCAGCAGGTCCAGGCTTTGGCATTGTTCCCGGAAGGTCAGGTTCCTGGTCTGGGGCTGGGTGGTGGCGGCGACTTGCTGTTCGAGCAGCTGCAGCTGCTGCTGGATATTCCGGACTGCGGATTGCTGCAGACTGTTTTGACTCAGGCGAGAGACATCGCTCTGAATCTGCCGGTTGAATTTGGCGTAGTTTTGCACCGCCCGCGACTGGGAGAAGACATTTCCGCTTTGCATGGCCAGCTGCAGGCGCTGGGCCTGCTGCTGCTGGTACTCCAGCTGGCCGGAATAATACTGGTCCTGATCGACCACCTGTCCCAGATTGCCGCCGAAGGCGAACCAGTGCAGGTCCCGGGGCAGGCGCAATTCCACCAGACAGCGCTCCACACTGATGTTTTCACTGGTAATGAAGGGGAATTCCTGTTTGCGGGCTCCGCCTGGCAGGTCGATAAACGAGGAGTACTTGAGCGAAACCTGATAATCCAGGTCCCCCTCCGCCGTTTTCACCAACGGGATACAGACCCGTCCGGCACCACCGCCGTCCGGGATGACCGGCTTGACCGGCTCCCCTGCGACCTCGACCGTCCACAGGCGGCTGTGCGGCGGGAGGCGCAGGGACAGGAACTGCTCGGTGCTGTTGCTGATGTGGTAGGTCTGTTCGCCTAAACAGTTCCCGCTGGCATCCAGAACCAGGATGGTGCTGGCCAGACCGATGCTGGCCCCGGCCGTCTCGACTGCCGGGCGCTCCTGACAGCGCAATACCATGCTGGCAGACTGATTGCTGGTCTGCCAGACCTGAAAATT
>JAAYYJ010000019.1 GCA_012515455.1 Oligosphaeraceae bacterium | reverse complement strand
TGCTGCAGCAGATGAATTGGGAATACATTGATTGCCTGGCAGAGACACCAATCCGGACTTTCGAGCTGAATGCCGCGATGTTCGCCGCCGATTATGACGGAGAGCTGCGCCGGGCTTTCTGCCGGATGCTGCAGAAGAGCGGCAAGCGGGTGTTCTCGTACCATATACCGTTTTCGCGCCTGGATGACATCTCCGATCCGGATGAAGTCTGCCGGCAACGGGCACTGTCGCGCTTCCGGGCCCTGCTGCGGGAGGCGGAGTTCTTTCAGGCTGAGATGCTGGTGGTGCATCCCAGCACTGAGCCGGTCAATCAGCAGCGGCGGGCAGAACATACAGCGCAGCTGCGCCGCAGCCTGCAGGAGCTGGAAGGCGAGCTGCGGGCTAAGAAGATGCGCCTGGCCCTGGAGTTCCTCCCCCGGCTGTGCATGGGGAACACCCTCGCTGACATGGATATGTTCCTGGACGGTATGAGCAGCACCTTCGGAGTCTGTCAGGACGTCAATCACCTGATGGGGCAGTATCGGGAGATTCCGGCCATGGCCCGGACCTTGAAGGAGAAATTGTTCACTCTGCATATCTCTGATTATGACGGCGTGGACGAACGGCACTGGCTGCCCGGGCAGGGGGTCATTGACTGGCGGGCTTTCGTGGCGGCACTGAAGGATATCAACTACACCGGCCCCTTCAACTATGAAATCAAAATCAATCCTGACCTGGATATCCCGGGAAGACTGCAGGAGATAGTCGACAATTTTTCCTGGATGGAATCGTTATTGTAAGGGAAGGGTGCGCATAATGTCTGCAATGACTGATTTTGAGCCGTTTTTTTACTACTCCTGGGAGCATGTCCCGGATGCGCTGCTGGCCAATATCATGGCCGAGTTCAGTTATCACGGGGGCAAAAATCTCGTCTTCAGTCATATCTGGGCGACCAGGATACTGCGTGAGCCGCAGTTCTCCAGTCGTCTGACGAGACTGTTGCGACAGGCCGGCCTGAGCATGGGTGAGACGCATGCGCCGCTGGGGCAGGCGTATGACCTTTGCTGTCCCGACCGCGGACGGCGGGAGTCGCTGCTGGAGGAGCACCGGCGCGCGATGGCCTACTCCGCCGATGCCGGTTGCCGGACCTATACGGTGCATATCGGCGCCTACGAGAGCGTGTATTACCAGACTCCGAACGCAGTCCTGCGGCCATACGTGCTCGACTCCTTGGAAAAGCTGCTGCCCGCCGCTGAGAAGCTAGGCCTGGTAATCGCCTTGGAGAACAGCTATGAGCGCTCCAATACCCCGGAAGAGGCATGCTTCTATGTGGAGCAGTTTAATTCCCGCTTCCTGGGGTGCTGTTTCGATGTCGGACATGCGCATCTGATGGCGCCTGCGCCAGGCAAGGAACGCCGGCGCTATTTTTCTGAGATTGATCTGGCCTGGGGCGATTCCCTGGAAGAATACCCCAATGCCCTGGAGCGGATGGCCCCGCACATCGTCACCGTGCATCTGCACGACAATGACGGTTACAGCGATGCGCATGCTCTGCCGGGTGAAGGCACGATTGATTTTCAGGCGCTGCTGCCGCGGCTGTTGCTTTGTCCGCGGCTATTGTCCTTGCAGACCGAGGTCCGGACCGTCGGGGGCAGGACACCGCTGAGCGTGGGCAGGCTGTTACACTGCTTCCGGGAAATTTTCACCCGTGGGCTGGCCCAGTCATAATCAGGTTTTTTGGCTTAATTACCTTGTTTTTGCATGGAAGAAGATAGCGTACAGACAGAATTTTGGGCTGGGAGCGATGCAGTTGCACCGGCGGTGACTGGGACTTTTCCTGCGGTATCCGATTTGCTGGCTCAGGGTGAGGTTCTGCGCCATGCCACTTCCTGGGGCAATGCGGATACCTACATTTGGCGCGACCGGCAGGGCCGCAGATTGTTCGTCAAGACTTTCTCCTCGCATCCGCTTTGGGCCCGGGTGCTGTTGGGCCGGCGTACGCTGCGGCACGAGTTCAGGATGCTGCAGCAGCTGCAGGTGGCGGGCTTTGCGGCTGCCCCGAAAGCTGTGGCGTTGCTGGAGAAGGATACACTGCTGCTGGAATTTCTGCCCGGGCGGCGCCTGGAGAGCCGCCGCCATTACCAGGCCGATGACCTGCCCTCACCGGAATTCTTCCGGCAGTTGCAGGCGATGCTGCTGCAGTTGCATAGCCTGGGCTTCTGCCATGGCGATTTCCGGCGTGCGAACATCATGGTCTCGGATACCGGCCGGCCCTTGCTGGTCGATTGGTCGACCGCAATGCCCAACCGTGCTGACTGCCCCTGCTGTCTGTGGCGCAGTTGGATGCACCGGGCGTTGCGCAATTCTGATTTGCTCTCCCTGGCCAGCATCATCGAGTCTTTTTATCCCGAGCTGCTGAGTCCGGAGATGCAGCGCCGGCTGGAAAAACACCCCTGGTATCTGCGTCTGGGGCGCTTCCTGAGGCAGAAAGTCTACCGCAAGATAATCAAACCCAGTAGCCGGATCAGCAACAGGCAGAACGGCACGGCTAAAATTTTCCGGAGGTAACATGAAGCGGCAATTCATCGGCATCCTGCTCTGGGTGTCAATCGTTCTGTCGGGGCAGGTTTTTGGTACTGCGGCGGACCAGCCGGTCTCTGCTGGCGGCAGTGTCTTTGTGCTGCCGGTGGAGGGGGCCATAGACAAGGGCATGCTGATGGTCTTCCGGCGGGCCTTTCGGGAAGCCGAGGTGCTCGGCCCGCGGGCGATCATCCTGGAGATCGATACTCCCGGCGGGGGCCTGACCGAGACCAGGGAAATCATTGACTGGGTCCGGGCCAGCAAAAAAGACGGCTGTCCGGTGTATGCTTATGTCCGGCAGGACGCCTTGAGTGCTGGAGCGATGTTGTGCCTGAGCAGCAGCGGGATATATATGTCCGATTCGGCCATAATCGGCAGTGCGATGCCCATTGCCTTGTCGCCTTTGGGCGGCGGGGTGCAGGAACTTCCTGCGGATGTGAAGGAGAAGATGCTCTCTGCGGTGCGGGCGATGGTAGTCAGCCTGGCCCAGGAAAACGGTTACCGGGAGGCGGTGGCGGTGGCGATGGTCGACCCGAATCATCCTGACGTGAAAGATGGCGACGAGGTGATCTGTCCGCAGGGTCAGTTGCTCAATTTCACCGCCCGGGATGCGATCAGGGTCTCCAGTGCGGATGGTCGGCCGATGCTGGCCCAGGGCATTGTGAGTTCTCTGGAGGGGCTGCTGGAGGCGGTCGGGATGGGGGATGCGCAGGTGCAGCGTTTCGAGCAGGAGGGCGCGGACCTTCTGGCCCGGCTGATTACCGCTCTCGGGCCACTGCTGCTGGGCTTGGCTATCCTGGCCCTGTGGATTGAATTCAAGACACCAGGTTTCGGGGTGTTCGGCATTACTGGCATAGTGCTGCTGGTGATATATTTCTTTGGCCATTATGTGGCCGGCCTGGCCGGGGCGGAGGAGATGGTCCTGGTGCTGCTGGGAGTGGTGCTGCTGGCGGTGGAGATATTTCTGATACCGGGCTTCGGGCTGACCGGAGTGGCGGGAATCCTCTGCATCCTTGCAGGAGCCGGTTTGGCGGTAATTCCGCAACTGCCGACGGTGGCGCCTTTGCCCGATGTGGAACCCATATCGTTCCTGAATTACCTGGTTTCGGCTATGCGCTCGCTGCTGTTCACCATCATTGTCTGTTTCAGCGGCATCTGGCTGCTCGGGCGTTATCTGCCCAAAAGCAGCCTCTATCAGAAGCTGGTGGTAGCCGATGGGCTGGCCCCCGGCGCGGGCTATGACCCCGTGGCCGAACAGACCCGGCAGTCACTGCTGGGACAGTGCGGCAGGAGTCTGACGGTGTTGCGTCCGGCCGGCATAGCGCTGTTCTCGGGCAAGCGTGTCGATGTGGTCGCGGACGGTGAATTTATCGGCAAGGGCTGTGAGGTGGAAGTAATTGCCGTCAACGGCGCCGCGGTGGTAGTGCGGGCCAAGCCTCTGCCTCCAGGCGGTGCATAAGGGTCACCAGGGCGGCGGTTCGCGTCGGAAATTTGCCGGTTATGAGCAATAAGCAAGCGACAATATGGTTACGGTTCTGGCTACGCCTGCGGGGGCTGGCCGGGGAGCATCGCGCCGATATTCTATGGTGTCTGCTCCTGCTGCTGCTGATTGCCGGCGTTTACGCGCAGACCTTGTGGTTCCGGGAATTTATCAGCGATGACGCCGCGTACATCGGCAACACCAGGATGCTGGAATTAACCAGCTTGAATCTGCGCCGCTGGCTGAGCGCAGAAGTGCTGGGCCTGCCGACACCCCTGACCATGTATTCCTTTATGCTCGATTACCTGCTCTGGGGAAAACATCGC
>JAAYYJ010000194.1 GCA_012515455.1 Oligosphaeraceae bacterium | reverse complement strand
TCACTCGCGATGGACTCGTTGACCGGAGATGGCCGCGGTGCCCGGTGATCTCGACACACAAGCACTCGCGATGGACTCGTGAACCGGAGATGGCAGCGGTGCCCGGTGATCTCAATACACAAGCACTCGCGATGGACTCGTGGACCGGAGATGGCAGCGGTGCCCGGTGATCTTGACACACAATCACTCGCGATGGACTCGTGGGCCGGAGCTGGCCGCAGCAGGCGGCTGGTTTAAACCACGTCTGTTCATAACCGGGCCATAGGCTGCGATCAAGATAGATAAGGCACTGATTGTCTTGTTTTGCGCGTCCATTCCGCTGGAGCCAGCTCCCTCTCGCGCGCGTCCAAACAGGGCCGGAGGCCCCCGACGGTTGGGTGGGATGAAAACCGAAATGACGTGGGGAAAAGATAGCCGTTTTGAACCTGTTGGCCAAGTGCAAAAAGCAGTTTACCAGAAACTCTTGGAGTCTACATCCTTTTCCCAGAAAAGAACCGTCATGCACAGGGTGCGGAGCCGGAAAGGATGACGTTTACCAGAAATTCTTGCAAATTTGTGTGCAAAAGGCGGTGATAGAGGTGAATCGGAGGCGATGATTTCGCCGCGGGCATTGTCCAGCCGCAGGGGGGAATTTGGAGATGCGGCGACTTGCTCCTGCAGGGCAGATTGCGCTTCTGGCATTGGTTCTGTCGCAGAGGTGAGAGGGAGTGCTGGGGGGGGGGCGGATGTGTGCGGGATCAAGCTCCCGCACTGAAAGCGGCGGCAAGCCGCCGCACTTCAAATGCCGTGTTCGCCTTCTTAATGCGGCGGTGCGGACCCGGGGGGGCGGCTGCAACAAAAAGGCCTTGTCGCTATATTCATGCTCCCAGCCTTGTCCAGCCGCAGGGCGGATTTGGAGTGCGAGAGCTTGCTCTCGCTTTGGCTGCGGCAGCTTGCTGCCGCAGTGCAGATACTGCTTCTGGCATTTGTTCTGTCGCGGAGGTGAGTTGGAGTTTTGGAGGGCGGCAGAGTTCTGGGGAACGCCGGTGTGCGGGGCTTTTCTCCCGCACTGAAAGCGGCGGCAAGCTGCCGCATCATCTCCAAATGCTGTTTTCGCCTTCTTAATGCGGCGGTGCGGGTTCGGAGGCGCGGCTGCAACCGGGAGTCCCTTGCGCCATATTTCTGCTCCCCCAGTGTGTCTGTCGCGGGGGTAATATGGATATGCGAGAGCTTGCTCTCGCTTTGGCTGCGGCAGCTTGCTGCCGCAGTGCAAATACTGCTTCTGGCATTTGTTCTGTCGCGGAGGTGAATTGGAGTTTTGGAGGGCGGCAGAGTTCTGGGGAACGCTGGTGTGCGGGAGCTTGCTCCCGCACTGAAAGCGGCGGCAAGCCGCCGCATCATCTCCAAATGCTGTTTTCGCCGTCTTAATGCGGCGGTGCGGGTTCGGAGGCGCAGCTGCTGTCAACCAAAAGTCATTGTCGCTATATTCATGCTCCCTGCATTGTCTAGCCGCGGGGGGTAATTTGAAGTGCGGCGACTTGCTCCTGCAGGGCAGATTACGCTTCAGGCAAATGCATTGACATTCCTGGTCGGTTGACAGGCGAAGCGGAAAAGTCCCGCCGCTGCCGGCGCGGGGCTCTGATCAATCGGCAAACAGCGTCAGTTCCGATTGGGCCAGCAGCAGGGTGTTGTGAGCCACCTGGGCGGTTGTCTGGATGTACTGCAAGCCCTTGCGGTTGGTGTGGGCGCTGAAATGCGGCGCACAAGAAGAGGACACGTCCAGGCGCAGCTGGTCGCCCTTCTCCAGCAGGAACGAACAGGGGGTGAAGCGAAAATGCAGTGCCACCGCCGTACCGGGACGGTAATCGGGATGCTCGCGGCTGACCGCAGTAATGTCGTCCCGCAAGCCGTAGGCCACACCGGCTTTCACCACGCTCAGCCGGACATAAAAACAGGTGTCCTCGCAATCCGTCCGGACCAGGAGCTGCACTCGGCCGTCGCCGTTGAACACCACGCGTTTCGGCATTGGCCGGGAGAGAAAAGACACGATGTCGTAACGCGAATCCGGTGGGGGCTGAGCGCGCATGCCGTCGAAATTCAGGCAGCATCCGCCCGGGAAAGTCGCCGGGGCATAAGGGTTGTACAGGTATTGGATTTCGCCGGCTGGCCCCGGCTTGAGGTCCAGGGTATGATCATTCAGGAAGAAGGTCAGCGGTGTTTTTCCCTGCGGCAGCATGGGTGCACTATGCCAGCGGTTCTCCCACATCGTGTAGTAAGTGACCTTGCCGAGCTCGCCGAAATGCAGCGCATCGCCACGCCGGAGGTGATTGAACCAATTCGTGGCATAGTCTGGCCAGACCTCTTTCAGCCCGCCGCGCGGGAACTGCACCGGCATCGACGGCGCATAGCTGGTGTTGTGTTCATAGGGAGTGATGATCAGCGCACTACGCTTCCGCTGCTCCACCGGCAGCGAATTCCACATCTCAATCACCCCCTCGGTGTAGATGTCGTGAAACGCGGTAATCAGCAGCAGAGGAATGCGGCTGCGGCGCACCGCATCCAGGTAGTCGCCGCCAGCCGCGGGGGTGCTCCAGTACGGATCATCCTGATCCGGATGCAGCAAGGGCTCGTCAAATGACGGCACCGATTCCCCGAACGCCGCCCGGGAGAAGGCTGACAACGGCAGCATCCGGAAGCTGTCCGGACAGAAATTTTTCCGGGTCAGGCTGTTCTGCTTGTACATCCTGGCGAACCAGGGCCCGTGCAGCCCGGTCTTAAAAAAGCCGTTCCGGAACAGAATATTGTAGCGGACGCAATCCTGCACCGCCAGCAGCGCTCCCCGGACTTCCGGCGGGGCGGTATTGAGATAGGACAAATGCACGCTGGACAGGTAGCTGGCCCCGCTGAGATAGACCTCGCCATTGCTGAACGGCTGCTGCCGGAGCCACTGCAGCAGTGCCAGGCCGTCCGCGCGTTCATTCTCGTAGGGGATGAAATCTCCCTCGCTTCGGCCGCAACCGCGGGCGTGCTGGCAAACCACAGCATATCCGTCCCGCAGGCATGGGCAGGCATCGGTCAGCATGCTCTCCAGGTCCACCTCTTTTGTGACATAGGGGTTTCGCTGCAGGATCACCGGGAACTGACCTCTCTTTTGGGGCAGCATGACTACCGTGTAGAGACTGATGCCGTCAGGCAGGCGCACCATTTGTTCCGTCGCAATTGCTTTCATCATTCCACTCCCAAAAATTGCCTAATCTGCCCCAGTCCGGGCAAAACGCTCCGCCAGTTCTTTTATCCTGCATTTGCCAACACATCACCCAACGCTTGCCCTGTCGCCAGGCGCCAGCCAGGGCAAAATCCATTTCCCCCGGCACTGCCAGGAATGGCCTCTGCCGCCGGCCCGGCTCTCCCCCCGTTTAGACCCCATCTGGTATTTTTTCCGCCATGCGGGAACGCAGATTCACCCGTTCGCCGTCGATGGTAAAGGTCCCGTCTCCGATTGCATGTGCGATTCTGTGGTCGCTGCAGGCAGGATTGATCCAGGCTTTCACCGCGGCCAGCACGAAGATGTTGTGCGCGGTCACATAGTCGCTGACTCTGCACTCGATATTTGCCAGGCACTCGCCCAACAACGGCGCCTTGACTTCCTGGGCTTTGAGCGCGGTAAGGCCGAAGCGCCTGAACTTGTCGGTGTCGGCACCGGAACACATCCCGATGTCAACCGCAGTCTCCAGCATGGTCGCAGGGGGGATTGCCACCACGCACTCCGAATTCTTGAGCAAGGCCCGGCAAGAGTAGTTCCAGGAACCGGTTACGATGCAGAAATGCCCGGTGAAATCCAGGACGCTGCTCCAAGTGATGGTCATCACATTGTTTTTGCGCCCGTCCCTGGTCGTGACGAGCAACACGGGTCCCTGCTCGATGCAGGTAAACACCTTTGCCAGAGGCAAGTCAACCAGCCCAGACCTGGTCTTCATAACTCAGCCTCCATGACGTAGTCGTTCATAAAGAAACCGTTGCCAATCGGGTTGTCCACGCTTTCGATAGTCTTGAAGCCGTTGCGGCAATAGGCCCGGATGGCCTTGGTGTTGTTGCGGTTAACATTCAGCCGCAAACGGCTGAAGCCGGCCGCCCGGGCATCTTTCCGGGCCTCCGTGAGCAGCAGCGAACCGAGGCCCCGTCCCTGATATTCAGGCAGAAGGTAGCACTTGTGCAGTTTGGCGGTCTCTGGAGCATAGTGTCCCCAGGTGAGGTATCCGATCGGTTTTTCCCCATCGAACAGCCCATAGAACTTAATCCCCTGGTCGTATTCACGTTCCATCACCTCGGGCGCATACATCATCTGCATCATATAGGCCATCTGCTGTTCGCTGAGTATGGCCCGGAAAGTCACCGGCCAGACCACGGCGGCCACCTGGCGCACCAGCAACAGCTCATTTTTGTCCAGAATCCGCAGCACGATGTTGTTCATGGTTGTTTCTCCTGGCAATCAATATATACCGTAAGCCGGCAGAGACAACCTGCCGGCAGCAAAAAATCAGGCTGAGCCAAGGCTCCCACCCGGCCCGGCGGACAGCAATTCTCCGGGGCTGCCAGTTGCACAACCGCATTCCGGACGGTACATTATGCGCAGCCCTTCTTTTCCCCGAAACCCATTCTGAGAAGCAACCATGCAATACCGAGATTTCTGCGCTCCTCTGTGCCTGCTGGCAGTACTGCTGACCGCAGCGCTTTGCCCTGCCGCCGCCAATGACGCGGAGCTGCTGGTCATCGACGCCGGACGCTCCGAGTACCAGATCGTATTCCCGGAACGCAGCGACGTCTACCTGGAGAAATTCCACCGCGACACCGCCCGGCTGCTGCAGGAATGCCTGCAGCAGACTTACGGGGTCGAACTGCCAGTGCTGCCGGAAAACCAGCGCAATCCGGACCGCCCTGGCATCTACCTGGGCGCCAGCAAAGCCGCAGCCGCAGCCGGGCTCATCCGGAAGGAATACGGACTCTGGGAGCACGAAATTGTGGTCCGGGGCCGGGATATCTTTTTGCTGGGCGAGGACCGCCGGGCTTCCAAAACCGAGACCTGGTACAACCATTACCAATACTGGATTCTGGGTTCGGTCAAGGCCAGCCTGGTCTTCCTGCGGGAATTCGCCGGCGCGGAGTTCCTGTTCCCCGGGCCCGAGGGCCTGGTTTATGGCCAGAAGCGCCCCCGCCTGGCCCTGCCCGCGACTTACCGCTGGCACCGCACGCCAGGTGTTTCTTACAACATCGGCCCGCGCCAGGGGCTGTTCTACGACCTGGCCAACGGATTGCTGCCAGCACCCTGGTACGGCACTTACGGTGGGCATTCACACTCCCGGGCTGTAACCCGCAAGCTCTTCGCAGAGAGCCACCCGGAGTACTTCGCACTGCTGAACGGCACGCGCGATAACCCCAGCCGGAGCCATGAGCAATTCTGCCTCTCCAATCCCGAAGTCCAGGAATTGATTTATGGCGATATGCTCACCCGGGCAGACGCCGGTTATCAGATGGTCCAGCTGGCTCAGAGCGACGGCTTCCAGGGTTGTGAATGTGCCCCCTGCCAGGAATGGTTCCAGACCAGCGCCTGGTCGGAAAAACTCTGGCTGCTGCACCGCAATCTGGCGGAGCGTTTCGCCCGGGAGCGTCCCGGCAAGAGGGTCTGCATCATCGCCTACGGCCCGACCCGCACCCCGCCGGCCAGCTTCCGGGAATTCCCTGCCAACGTGGTCATCGAGCTGGCACCTTACAACGAAGAGATTTTTCAGACCTGGCAGGACTACCGCGTTCCGGGCGGCTTTGTAGTCTACCTCTACAACTGGGGGTGGTACCAGACGGAAGGCGCGACCCCGAAATGCACCTTCGCAGAACTGGCCCGGCAGGCCCGCAATTTCCAGCGGGACCGGATCATCGGAGTGTACCGCTGCGGCACCGAATGCCTGCCAGGACTGGAAGGACCCGCGCTTTATCTCTGGCAGAGACTCTGCGAAGAACCGGGACTGCCGGAGCAGGAAATACTGCAGCACTACTATCAGCAGGCCTTCGGCAAGGCTGCACCCCAGATGGAGAAATTCTACCAGACCCTGGACCAGCGCCTGGCGCTGGAACTCTCCACCCAGAGCAATCACCGCGACTGGAATGACCCCGAACTGCTGTCCGGCAAACGCACCGGATATGAGAATTTCCAGCTCCTGGCCCTGCGCTTCCCGGACCCGGTGCTGGCGGAACTCGAGGCGCAATTATCTGCCGCCGAAGCGGCGGCGACAGACGGCAACCCGGCCATCCGGCACAGCACGCGGCTGGAATTCGATTATCTGAAACTGACCTGCGGTGCCGTCAACGCGTACCTGCAATTACTCGAGAGCGGCACGCCGGAAGACTCCGGGCGGCTGGTCGACCTGATGGTCCAGCGCGCCGACTTTATCCATGCCCTGCCCGGGCAGGAAAAGAACCCGGACATCATCCAGGGACCGAGTTTTGCCGGCATGGAGCGTTCAGTACTCCAGCAGAACGGGCGGCTGTCCGCGCCTTTCCGGGCCCCGTTATGCTGGGATGCGCATTGGCTGCGGGACAAGCAGGTCAAGATTCTGGCCCGGGAATTGCGCCCCGCTCCGCCTGGACAGCCCTCACCGGAACCGCAGTACCTGGTCTGCGAATATGTCTCCCGCCCGGAAGAATATATCACCGCCCGACCGGTCGCCATCACCAGCCGCTGTGATGAACAGAACCTCTATGTCAGCTACCGCTGTGAGAATGTCCCCCCGGAATTGCGCAAAAACCAGCATATCTATCTGCGCCTGGCCCCGGAAGGCGATCTGCGCCGGATGATTTACATCCACACCGCACCGGCCAGCAATGCGAAAGTCGCCTTCAGTACCCTCAGCAAGACCTCGGAGGAGAACAACTTCGAGGGGCATGTCTTTGCCAGCAAAAAGGACGCCTGGGTCTCCTGCCAGGCCCCCGCGCCAGACCTGCCCCCCCGCAACGAGCAGGAGGTCAGCGCTCAAATCATCATCCCGTTCGCTGTGCTGGGCTGCCCCGCTCCGGCCGCAGGGGCGCGCTGGCAATTCAACGCCAGCTACTGCCTGGTGCAGGTCAGCGGCGGCAAAACCACCGGTTATCAGAAATATATCTGGGAGTTCAATCCCCGTCCCCGGGGCTGGCGCACCTACGGCGACGCGATGGGGACGATCATTTTCCCATAACCGCATCCCTGCTGTCCGAACCCCCGTCAGAGAAATAACATGGACCAGAAAAAACTGCGTAAAGCATTGTTGTTGTATGCCGTGACCGACCGTTCCTGGCTGCGGGGACGCAGTCTGTCCGAACAGGTGCAGGAGGCACTCGCCGGTGGAGTGACCTGCCTGCAACTGCGGGAAAAAGACCTGCCCGCAGAGAATTTCCTGGCCCAGGCCCGGATCATCCAGGAGCTCTGCCGCAAATACCAGGTACCCTTCCTGATTAATGACAATATTGAGATCGCCCGGGAATGCCAGGCCGACGGCGCCCACGTCGGACAGCACGACCTCAATGCCGGCGAAGCACGCCGACGCCTCGGGCCCGGGAAAATCCTCGGCGTGTCGGCCAGCACCGTCGAGCAGGCCCGGCGAGCAGAAGACCAGGGCGCGGATTATCTGGGGGTCGGAGCGGTCTTCCCCACCAGCACCAAGCTGGACGCAAAAGCCCTCTCGCCCCAGGAACTGACCACGATTTGCGGTGCGGTCAGCATCCCGGTAGTCGCCATCGGTGGCATCAACCGCACGAACATCGCCCAGCTGGCCGGCTGCGGCCTGGCCGGCATCGCGGTTGTCTCAGCCATCTTCGCCAGCGAGGACATCACTGCGGCCAGCCGCGAACTGCTGCACCTGAGCCAGGCCATTATCACCTGATGGGAACACCCGCCATGACCATCTCCGCCATTATCTTCGATTTGGACGGCACATTGCTCGATTCCATGCCGGTCTGGAACGGCCTGGGCTGCCGTTTCCTGCAGGAACGCGACATCGAGCCCGAGGCCGACCTGCAGGACAAGCTCTTCTCCCTGAGCCTGCAACAGGGCGCGGAGTACTTGCGCCAAACCTACCGGCTGTCAGAGACACCCGCGCAAATCCTGGCCGGCTTCGACCGGATGGTGCAGGATTCATACCTGCACCGCCTGCCCTTGAAACCCGGCATCAGCGAGCTCCTGCCGGCCCTGCAGAACCGCCGCCTGACCCAGCTGATCGCCAGTGCCAGTCAGCTCAGCTGGATCGAAGCCGCCCTGGGCCGCACCGGAGTGCGCGGCTATTTTCCGGCCATCTACACCTGCCCGGACATGCGTCTGGCCAAGGATGACCCGCGTTTCTTCCAGGCCATCCTGCGCGAACGCGGCCTGTCTCCGGACCAGACGCTGGTGGTCGAGGACGCGCTGTATGCCATCCGCACAGCCCGCGCCGCAGGCCTGCCCACCGCGGCCTTCTTCGATGCGGCGTCGGAAACCCAGTGGCCGCAGATCTGCCAGACTGCGGATTTCGCTTACCGCAGCCCCCTGGAACTGCTGACCTGCCCGCTGCTGCCCGCCGCCTAGCCGCGCAGCAAAACACGGCCCAAACCATCACCGGCGACATTATGCCCGGCAGTGATTCACCCAACCCCGATCTCCTGCAGGCACTGCGGCGATATTTCGGGCATCCGGCTTTTCTGGACGCCCAGGAGGAAATCGTCGCCCGCATTCTGCACGGCGAGGAACTCTGCGTCATCCAGCCCACCGGCGCCGGCAAATCGCTCTGCTACCAGTTGCCCGTAATGCTGCGCGACGGCTACGGCCTGGTGATTTCGCCCCTGATTGCGCTGATGAAAGACCAGGTCGAGGGCTTGCGCCAGCTGGGAATCCCCGCGGTCAGCCTGAACAGCAATATCTCCGCTGCCGAGCAACTGCAGGCCTTGCAGGAAGCCGCAGCCGGCAGGATTAAATTCCTCTATGTCGCCCCGGAGCGTTTCCGCTCTCTGGCCTTCCGCCGGCTGCTCTGCGACTGCCGGCCGAATCTGCTGGTGGTCGATGAAGCGCACTGCATCAGCCAGTGGGGACATGACTTCCGACCCGACTATCACCGCATCTGGAGCGAATGCCCGGAAATTGCCGGCCTGCAGGTCTGCGCCTTCACCGCCACCGCCACCCCGGCAGTGCAGAACGACATCAAAACCCAGCTGCAACGCCCCGCCATGCCCTCGGTAGTCGCCGGCTTCCGGCGGCCCGGACTGTCGTTCCAGGTCATATCCTGCCGGAGCAAAAGCGCCAAGCATGCCATCCTGGAGAGACTGCTGGCAACCCCTCTGCCGAGCCTGATCTATGCTTCCACTCGCAAGGAGGCCGAAAGTGTTGCCAGTGCCTTCGGCCTGCGCTATTACCACGCCGGCCTGGCGCCCGCCGAACGCAGCGCGGCCCAGGATTATTTTCAGCAGGACCCCTGCCCCGTCCTGGTAGCCACCAACGCCTTCGGCATGGGCATCGACCGCCCGGATGTGCGCCGGGTCATCCACTTCAATCTGCCCGGCAGCCTGGAAGCGTACTATCAGGAAGCCGGCCGGGCCGGCCGGGACGGTCAGTCCGCCCAATGCCTGCTCTTTCATTCCTACGCCGACCAGCATATCCAGGAGTACCTGCTGGAATTGAACAACCCGCCCGAGGCGTTGCTCAAAGAACTCCACACCTTCCTGCTCCAGCGACTGGCCCAGCACCAGGAGGAGGAAATCTGGAACAGCCAAGTGCTCCTGCCCCGCTTCCCGGGCGCCCGCAGCGAAGCCCACCTCAATGCCGCCCTGCGAGTCCTGGAGCGCTATGCCATCGTGGAGCGCCAGTACATCCACCCCGAGAATTACCGCATCCTGAGCTTCCGCCTGCCCCTGTCAACGCTGCTGCAGCAGCACCAGGGGGTGCAGACCCAGCGTTCCCTGTTCATCGCCGGCACCGCCGGATATTTCCAGCAGCAGGGCATCCGCCAGTTGCGCTGCCGCCCGGTTGACCTCTGTGCCCTCTGCGGACTGTCACTGCCCCAGGTCGAACGGGTGCTGGATTTCCTGCAGGGCGAGGTGCTGAACTGCAACGGTGCCGAAGCCGGCGAGGTCTTTCACCTCACAGAAACGGGAAAACAATCCCCGCTGAACCTGGACCTGACCGCACTGAAACAAAAACGGGAGCTGGATTACAACCGCTTCGAGATGGTCAGTAAATACTGCCTGAGCAAAAAATGCCGCCAGGCCTTCATTGTTAAATATTTCGGGGAAAAAATCGGCACCTGGCACTGCGGCGCCTGCGATGCCTGCGCCGGGGCGGCAGACACGCTGTCCCGCAACGCCAGTGCTGAGGAACTCGCCCGGGGCAGGAGCATGCTCTGCGCTCTGGCCCTCATCGACGGCGAATTCGGGCGCCAGCGCGTCCTGGGCATGCTGCTGGGGCAGCCAGACAGCAACGCGATCTTGAACCAGCATCCCAGCCACGGCAAATTCCGTTCCCTGGGGGAAGCGCAGGTCCGGGAATTGCTGGATGCCCTGCAGGAGGCCGGGTATCTCCAAGTCAGCGCCGGGGAGTACCCCTGCCTGGAACTGACCCGCCAGGGGCTGCTGGTGGTAAGGGGCAAAGCGCAACTGTCGCTGTCCCTCTATTCGGCCAGCACCGCGCGGACCAAAAAACGCCGCCAATAGGCTCCGGCAGGGGCGCCCGCTATTGCCAGACCGCCAGAATTTCCTCCAGCGAGATCGGGCCCGGCCGGAGAATCTCCGGCTGTTCCTGCAGCAGCGAGAGCACTGTCGAGGCGGCACCGGCAGTACTGCTGACCACCCCGCCGTCCACCAGCAGGTCCGGCTGTCCCTGCAGCCCCGCCAGCGCCGCCGCAGCGCTGGCCGCGGGCGGCTGCCCCGAGAGGTTCGCGCTGGTGGCCGCCAGCGGCTCCGGCAGGGCCGCCAGCAGGCGCTGCAGAAACTGGTACGCCGGCAGGCGCAAACCGATGCTGTCGCCATTCCGGGCCGGGACCACCACGGTCAGCGGCCCAGGCCAGAAGGCCCGGGCGATCTTCTCCAGGCCCGGGCTGACCATCACGCCCGCCCGCTCCGCCTGGGGCAGGTCTGCAGCCAGCATCTGCAGGCGCTTGTCGGCAGAGCGGCGCTTCAAGGCGTAAATCCTCTCCCGACCGGGGAGATTTCCCCACAGCGTCGCCAGGCCGTACACCGTCTCGGTAGGAATAATCACCACCCCCAGGGAACATAATATCTCCCGGCTGGTCAAACAAGCGGTTGCTGAACTAGTTTGGACAATCTGCATAGACAAACCTGAATTAATGCGGCGCTTCTGTCACCGCAGAACATTTTCGGTGGACGTTTTTTAGTTTTTCCCTTGCGGGATTGTTCAAGCCATACTATATTACTTTTCTGCCACTGCGCCCGGTTTTGTGTGAAAAAGTCAAGTCTTTAAGGATGATCGATATGAACAACACCAGTACCCGGCCCCGCAATCTGAGTTGGGGAATCACCTGCATCGGCTTAGTACTGTTCTGCATCGGCTTGTACATCCGCAGCTCCGCCAACTGCTCGGCCGCGATTCCCGGCATCATCGCCGCCTTCACCACCGTACTGCTGGGGCTCGCCGCCCTCGGACGCACCTATTTCGCCGGCAAGCAAGCCCAGGAGGAGCGCGCGGCCGCAGAATACCGCAAACAGCACGGCAAGAACGAGTTGTTTGATGACGCCGATGAGGCCGTCCGGCTGGCCGCCAAGGCCAACCGTCAGTATGTGAAATTCTTTATCCCGGCCTTTACCATTCTGCTCGGGCTGGCAATACTGGCCCTGGGGCTGGGAGTATGGTTCACCTGGAAGCGCAGCGAGGTCTTCCCGGTGGCGCTCAAACCCCTCTCCATGGCGATCTTGGCCTCCAGCTGCTGCATCGGCACGCTGATCGCCGGCAGCTTCTTTGTCGGCGCCAGCCGGGAGAAGGGCTGCCGCTGGCTGCGGCCTGCCGGTGCCTGGCTGTTCCTGACCGGATTCCTGTACTTGCTGTCCGGAACCGCGCTGTTCCTGGAATACTTCCAGAAATTCACCCTGCGCATCGACCCGCTGCTGGCTGAAATCGGCATGGTCATCGTGATGGTCCTGGCGGTGGAGCTGCTCTTGAACTTCATCGTGGAATTCTATCGCCCCCGCATGCCCGGCGAAGCAGAACGCCCCCTGCCCGAGAGCCGCCTGCTGGCCCTCTTCACCGAACCCGGCGGTGTGGCCCGCAACGTCGCGGCCTCGCTCGACTACCAGTTCGGCTTCCAAGTCTCCGAAGCCTGGTTCTACCGCTTTCTGGAGCGCACCATGGTGCCGTTGTTCGCCGTCATGCTGCTGGCCTTCTGGCTGCAGACCTGCCTGGTGGTCGTCGACACCGACCAGAACGGCATCCGGGAAATCTTCGGCCGGGTCACCTCACAGGAGCCGCTGCCCCCTGGGCTGTACTGCAAGCTCCCCCTGCCGTTTGAACGCATCTACCGCTACCCCGTCGAGCAGGTACGCAAGATTACCATCGGCGGTCACGATGACGAGCATGATGACGCCGAAAAAGCCGCGCACACGGACCGCGTTGTCCTCTGGGATTTTAAGGAACCGCACAGCAATGCCTCGCATTTCATCGTCGCGGACACTTCTGAACCGGAAGGCGGGAGCAGTATTTACAACAGCGCCTTGCGCATGAGCATCCTTTCCGCCCACATCCCGCTGTATTTCAAAGTTAAAAATCTGTATGACTATGCTTATCGCCATCAGTATTCCAGCAAGAGTCTGAAAAATATCGCCTGCCGGGAGCTGATCCGCTACATGGCCGGCGCAGACTTCACCGGAGTGCTGGGACACGAACGGCATCAGGCCAGCTCGATCCTGAAAGCGCGCATCCAGGAAGCCAGCGACCAAGCCCAGCTGGGCATCGAGGTGGTTTTCGTGGGCCTGGTCGGGCTGCACCCACCTATGGGCGTGGGGGCCGCCTTCGACAACGTGGTCGCCGCCCGGGAAATTCGGCTCACCGAAAAACTCCAGGCCGAGACTTACGCTGCGGTGCTCAAGCCGGCCACCGCCAGCCAGGTGCATACCCTGCGCAATGCCGCCGAGGCCTACAAGACCGAGCGCGGCAAGGTCTCTGAGGCCGAAAGCGAGCGCTTCCTCAGTCAGCTGAAAGGCTACCAGGCTTCGCCGGACCTGTTCATCCTCAGCAGCTACCTGGACGTGATGGTCAACCAGACCCGCAACACCCGCAAGTACGTCCTGGCCAGCGGCAAGGACAAAGGGCAGGAAGTCATCATCCTGAACCTGGAAAAGAAATTGAAGTCCAGCCTGCTGGACCTGAATCTCGGCAACTTCGACCAACCGCAGAATTGAGCCGCGGCCAGGCTCTCGCCCGGCGCCGCCGGAGCATCTGTACCACACACGGTTAACTTAACTATACCCAAGGAGCGAGTTGTTATGAGCGACAAGAACAGTCAGGTTTCCAAGCACTGGCCAGTAGTAACCCTGGCATTGCTGGTAGTGGTGATCTTTATCGTGGCCATGGTGTCCTTCCAGGTCGAAGAAACCGAATACGCCATTGTCAAACGCTTCGGCAAACCGCGCAGCGACACCGACGGCAAAATCATCGAATATCAGCCCGGGCTGCATCTGCGCATCCCCTTCGTGGACCAGGTCTGGCGGCACGACAAACGCCTGCAGTGCTACGAACTGGAGATCGGAAAATTCGAACAGCTTACCACCAAGGACCAGCAGCAGATCGTGGTATCCACCTATGTCCTCTGGCGCATTGGTGATCCCGGGCTGTTCATGCGGCGGCTGGAATCGACCCATAAAGCGGAAGAGAACCTCGAGGCAATCATCCGCAACAGCCGGGCCGAGGTCATTCCCCGGCACAACTTCTCCGAGCTGGTCAACATCAACACCAGCGAAGCCAAGATGCAGGAAATCGAAGAGCAGATGCTCGAGCGGGTCAAACCTACCGCGATGCAGGAATACGGCATCGAGGTCACCCGAGTGGGCTTCCGCCAGCTCGGGTTCCCAGAGACGGTCACCGCCAAGGTCTTCGACCGGATGAAGGCCGAGCGGGCCAACAAGGCCGAGAAGTTGCTGAATGAAGGCAAAAGCGAGGCTCAGCGCATCCGCTCCGAGGCCGAACGCCAGGCCAGCGACATCCTGGCTGAGGCCGAAGCCGAGGCCAAGCGCATCCGCGGCCAGGGCGACGAAACCGCGGCCAAATTCTACGCGGTATTCAGTCAGAATCCCGAGCTGGCGAAATTCCTGCGCAGCCTCGAGGCCCTGAAGATCAGCCTGGGCGAAAACGACACCCTGATCCTCGATACCGAGACCCCGCCCTTCACCCTGTTCAAGGCCAATGCCACAGAACTGGCCGTGCCCCAAAAATAACTCCTGCGGGGGCACCCTCTCCCACGGCTTTACCCGATCATCAGCAGCAAACAGGAATCACAGTATGGCTGAGGAAAAAAATCTCAATCCTGCACCAGGCAATCCGTCCGGCCAGCCGGCGGACGCTGGCATGCAATCATTGGTACACATGCTGCGGATACTCTTCTGGGGTCTGCGGGTACTCATCATCCTGGTGTTCGCATACCTGCTGTTCAGCGGAATGTTCCGGGTCGATGAGGGCAAAGTCGCTATGCTGTTCCGCTTCGGAGCACTGCAGAGCCGGCAGATCGATCCCGATACCGGACCGACTTCAATTTTGGTCAGCGGGCACTGGTACTGGGCCTGGCCTTACCCGATTGACCGGGTCAAGGAAATGGCCGCAGATACCTCCCTCAGCGTCAATACGGAGAACCATTTCCGGCCTTGGGTCAAGGCGGTGCCCGGACAGGAAGAGCAGCAGCTCGAGGTGCTGCGCCCTGGCGTCGACGGCTACACCCTCACCGGCGACACCAATATCATGCATGCGCAATGGGAGGTCACCTACCGGGTCAGCGATGCCAGCGCATACTACCTGAAATTTTATGACGACAACGAACGCAGTGCCGACAGCAAGGATACCCACAAGCGCGGCGCGGAGCAGATCATCAACTGCCTGCTGAGCGAAGCCGTAATCCTGGAATTCGCAACCTGGAAGGGCGAGGAGCTGTGGAGCACTACCCGGGTGCTGCCCGACGGCACGGTCGAAAGCATCAAGGACCGGGTCCAGGAACGTCTGTCCCGATTGCTCGCGGAGGTCGGCCTGGGCGTGCAGGTTCAGTCGGTAAACATCATCGGCATTTCGCCCCCGGATGCCACTCGCGCGTCGTTTGAGAGCGTCAACGCCAGCCAGGAAGACGGGCAGAAGGAGATCCTCAATGCCAAGACCTACCGTGACAAGGTCATTCTGGAGGCCGAGGGGCGCAAATACCAGATCATCAACGAGGCCAAGAGCTACCAGACCCGGGTGGTGGAGACCGTCAAGGCCGACAGCTCCTACTTCGAAACCGTGCTGGCAGAGTACAACCGCAATCCCGATACCATGCTGACCGCGCTGTACACCGACGCCCTGCGGGAAGTCCTGGCCAATGTCCCCAACAAATACATCGTACACCGGCTGCCGGACGGCAAACAGGAACTGCGCCTGCAGCTCAGCCCGGTGCCGGAAAAAGACAACCGCCTCCAGAACCCTCAGCCGTGAGCTCTTCCGGCCGGGACCGCGGCTGCGGCCGCCCGCAGTGACCCGCACTGCAACCCGGACCGGTCTCCTGAAGCCCTGAAGCCCTCCGGGCAGCACCCTTGCCCCTCTCCGCGCACCACAGAAGGATTTTTTTATGGTTGCAGAATCGAATAGCGTCTCAGTTGCTGCGAAAGCCAGACCCAAGGCCAGCCGTTCGGATATGACCCGCCTGGGGATTGCCCTCTTCGGGGGCATTCTGGTCCTCAATTCCTACCTCGCGAAGGTCTTTTTCAGCGACCTCACCGATGCCATCGCCCGCGATGCCAGCGCTTTCCTCGGCGCAGTCATCCTGGCCGTACCGATTTTTTGGGAAGCCATCCATAATCTGTACCGGGGCCGGGTCCGGATGAACGAACTGGTCGCCCTGGCCCTGATCGCCGCTTTCGCCATGCAGGATTACCGCACCGCCGGCGCAGTGGCGTTCTTCATGCTGATCACCATCACCATCGAAAAACGCACCGCCATCGGCGCGGAAGCCGCCATTGAGGCCGTAGTCCGCCTGACCCCCCGTACCGCCCGACGCCTGAAAGACGGCCAAGAGCAGGACGTAGATGCTTTCACTGACCTGCGCCCAGGTGATATCTGCCGCGTCCGCCCTGGAGAAAATTTCCCCGCTGACGGCACAATCCTGAGCGGGAACAGCATCGTAAATCAGGCCAGCATCACCGGTGAATCATTGCCCGTGGACAAGAATCTGGGCGATGAGGTCTTCGCCGGTACCCTGAATCTCACCGGACTGGTCGACTTCAAGGTCACCCGCGTCGGCACCGACACCACTTTAGGCAAAGTCCGCAGCCTGATCGCCAATGCTGAACAAAGCAAGCTGCCCATTATGCGGGTGCTGGACCAGTACATCGGCTACTATACACCGGTGATCCTGATGATTGCAGCCTTGGCCTGGTTTATCACCCGCGGCATGGACCGCGTTATCGCAGTGCTGGTGATGGCAGTGCCGGCTGCATTGGTCATCGCTTACCCCTCGGCAGTAATTGCTGCGGTCTCGGCCGCCGCTCGCCTGGGGATTCTGATCAAGGATGTCTCCCACATGGAGTTGGTGGCGAAAATCAAGGCGATTATTTTTGACAAGACCGGCACCCTGACAGAAGGCAAGCTGGAAGTCGCCCGGCTGCAGCCAGTCGAGGGAGTCGAACTGGCTGACTTGCTGCAGGTCGCGGTCAGCGTCGAGCACCACAGTAACCATCCCGCCGCCGAGGCTATGCGCAAACTCGCCAGCGAAGCCGGTGTCACGCCAATTGAGATCAGCGATTACGAGGAAGTAGCCGGCAAAGGCGTGCGGGCAATCTGCAAAAATCAGAAATGCCTGGCCGGCCGCGAGACTTGGCTGAATGAGCAAGGCATCAGCACTGCCACACTGCAGGAAACCCTGACTGACCCCGAAAGCCAGGGCATGAGCATCGTCTGCGTGGCTAAGGATGGACAAGCCTTAGGTTGGATCGGCTTGCGCGATGCCATCCGTCCAGTCAGTGCCGAAGCCATAGCCCAGCTCAAAGAACTCGGCGTGGAACGCTGCTGCATGGTCACCGGTGACAACCAGCGCGTGGCCGATGCCGTCGCCGCCCAGATTGGCATCACTGAGGTCAATGCCGGCTGTCTGCCTGAACAGAAAGCGCGCGTGGTACAGGAGATGAAGCGCAGCGGACATATCGTGGCAGTAGTCGGCGATGGCGTGAATGACGCCCCGGCCCTGGCTGCCGGTGACATCGGCATCGCCATGGGGGCTTTCGGCAGTGACATTGCAGTGCAGAGTGCCTCGGTGGCACTGATGAACAACGACCTGCGCCGCATCCCTTTCTTCATCGCCCTGGCCCGCAAGACAAAGGTGCTGATGCACCAGAATCTGGCCATCGGGCTGGGCTTTATCATCATCGGGGTGTATTTCGCCATCCTGGGAAATATCACCCCTGTCGGCGCAGCGCTGCTGCACAGTATCAGCTCACTGCTGGTGATCTTCAACAGCGCCAGGCTGATTCGCTCCGGCGAAATGATGCAGAACAGCAGCGAAAAATAACAGTAATTGGTAATGTGCGAAATCTTGTGATTGATGTAATCTTTAAAGGAGGCGT
>JAAYYJ010000193.1 GCA_012515455.1 Oligosphaeraceae bacterium | reverse complement strand
TGTTGTGGTCGTGAAAAGCAGGCAGGCAGTGCAGGAACACCACCCGGTTGCAGTCCAGATTGCCGGTCTGGCGCACCAGGTCCATATTGACCTGGAAGGGTCGCAGCAGCTCCAGGCGCTGCTGGAACAGGCTTTCCTCTCCCATGGAGACCCAGACGTCGGTATACAGCACATTGGCGCCGCGGACCCCCTGGGCGGGATCATGGCAGACGCTGACGGTGCAGTGATTGCGCGCTGCGGCCTGCCGGGCCAGAGCGAGCACGGTGCTGTCCGGGGCTAATTCCGGGGGACAGATGTTGACCATGTCCATGCCGGCCATGGCACAACCGACCATCAGAGAATTACAGACATTATTCCGCCCGTCGCCGACAAACGCCAGTTTCAGTCCTTTCAGGGTGCCGAAATGTTCGCGCACGGTCTGCAGGTCAGCCAGGATCTGGGTCGGGTGCCATTCATCGGTCAAGCCATTCCAGACCGGCACGCCGGAATATTTGGCCAGGTCTTCCACTGCGCGCTGACTGAAGCCGCGGAACAGAATGCCGTCGAACAAACGTCCCAGCACTCTGGCGCTGTCGGGCACGGATTCCTTCTTGCCGAAATGGATATCATGCTGGCCGAGGTATTCGGCAGAGCCGCCCTCATCCCGGATGGCTACCACAGTGGCGCAGTGGGTGCGGGTCGAGGATTTCTGGAAAATCAGACAGATATTGCGTCCGCGCAGCAGGGGCGAGTGCAAATGCTCACCGCGCCGTTTGCGTTCTTTGAGCTGGCAGGCCAAGTCGATCAGTCCCGACAGCTGCTGGTCACTCAAATCTGCCAATTTCAAGAGGCTCTTGCCCTTCAGGCCCAGTCCGGCGATATTCATTATAGTTCCGTGCTTTGTGGTTGGTTGGATGAATAATATAGAATACCGACCGGAAAAAACAACCGCCACATACCCCCGGCTGGGAAAAATTATGACTGCCGCCGGGGGACGCGCCGTCTGGCGGCCTTCACACGATTTGCGTGCCGATGCCCTGGTCGGTGAAAATTTCCAGCAGCAGGGCGTGCTGCAGGTGCCCGTCAATCAGGTGGACTTTTTCGACCCCGGCCGCGATGGCGTCCGCGGCGCTGTGCAGCTTGGGCAGCATCCCGCCTCTGATGATGCCCTGTTGGGCCAGGCCGGCGATGTCCCGGCAGCGGATGGTAGAGATCAAGGTGGACGGGTCGGTGGGATTTTTCAGCACCCCGGGGACGTCGCTGAGGAAGACCAGCTTGCAGACCTTCATCTGCGCGGCGATGACGCAGGCGGCCATGTCGGCATTGATATTGAAGATTTGTCCGTTCTGGTCACAAGCCAATGGTGCGATGACGGGAATCTGCCGCCGTTTGAGAATCCAGTCCAGTTGCGGGGTATCGACATTGACCACTTTGCCCACGAAGCCCAGGTCCAGTTCCTTGCCGCTGTCCTTGTCAGTGGTGGTGATGCGTTCGCAACGCAGGATGTTTTTGCCTGAGACCGCCACTGCGTCGGTGCCGCATTCCTGGCGCAGGAAGCGCACCAGGCTGGCGTTGATGACGTCATGCAGGACCCGGTCCACGACTTTGATGGTACGTTCGCAGGTATAGCGCAGGCCATTGATGAATTGCGGTTCAATGGCCAGGGTTTTCAATTCGGCGTTGATGGCTTTGCCCCCGCCGTGCACGATAACCGGCTGCATGCCCGCAGCGGCCATAAAGGCGATATCGCGCAGTATGCCTTGCATAAGGTTCTCGTCATCAATGACGCTGCCGCCGAATTTAACCAGAATGATTTTGCGGTTGAACTGCTGGATGTAGGGCAGAGCCTCGACCAGGACACCCGCTTTGGCAATGATTTTTTCCATCTGCATTATTGCTTCTCTGACCATGGTTAAGTTTGAATTCAGTAGATGCCGCTGTGCTTTTCCTGACTGATGGTCGAGGAAGCGTGGTGACCGGGGCAGACCACGGTATTGTCCGGCAGCGCGAACAGTATTTTCTTGATGGAATGCATGATTTGCTTCTGGTTCCCGCCGGGCAGGTCGGTGCGGCCATAAGTACCCTTGAACAGGGTGTCGCCGGTGAGGACCGTTTTTTCGCCCGGGAAATGGTAGCAGACTCCGCCGGGGGTATGCCCCGGCGTATGCAGCACGGTGAACTCGAAGCCGGGCAGCAGGGGCAAGTCGCTGACGGGCTGGGGCAGGTCCCGGCAGGCCGGCATCCAGGGCAGCAGCGCATTGTCGGGACTGAGCAGCAGCGGCAGTTCGGCGGCATGGCACCACAGCGGCAGCGGCCATTTGCTGCGCAGTTCCGGGATGGCCTGGATGTGATCGATATGACCGTGGGTGAGCAGTATGGCCCGCGGAGTCACAGCCAGCTCTGCCAGTGCGGCGATGATCTTGCCGGCTTCGGCACCGGGGTCGACAATGTATGCATCCTTGCTCTCAGGATGCCAGACAATCTGGCAGTTTACACTTAAAATGCCGACCACAACAGTTCTGAAATGGACCATGTCAGGTGATTATTCTTGGTTGGAGTGATGCTTACGGTGCGGCTGGCACCTCAGCCTGGGCAGGCAGGCGCAAAGCGTAAACGACACCGTCAAAGCCGACCGCATAGAAATCATTGCCCGCCACGGTGGCAGCAGCTTTGAAGGGGAAGCCGGTATCCAGCAAGGGCGTCCATGACAGCGTCCCGGGGTCAATCTGATAGATCACGCCATTGTCTGCGGGCAGGACGAGGCTGTTTCCGACTGCGACCGGGGCTGCGGTCAGGCTGGGCCGGCGGTAGCTGAAGCCGGCGTTGTGGCCTGATTCCGGCAAAACCGCGCGCTGCAGGATTTTGCCGCTGCCGGCATCCAGGGCCAGCAGCGTGTTCCGGTGAGTGAGAAAGAGCTTGCCGTTTAGCAGCAGCATCCCGCCACTGTCGACCCGGCGTCCCGGCAAGGCGCATTCCCAGATGGTCTCGCCGTTGTCAGCGCGGCATTTGCGCAGCACATCGCGCAGTCGGAAGAACACTTCCGAGCCGGCAGGCAGGGGGCGGGGGAAGGTCTCCGCGGGATTGCTGCTGTCCTGCCAGAGGATTTCACCCGTGGCGAGAGAGACCGCGCCATAGCGTTTGACGCCGATAAAGAACAACCGGTCATCGGCCAGGGCGAAGCTGTTGTACATCAGTCCGCCGCCTAACGGCAGCACTTTAGGCCAGAGCGGCTGCAGGGATTCGCTGTGGTACAGCTGGAGATAGCCGTTGCGGTCCTGGAACGCATGCACCGCCAGGTACTGCCCTTGCAGCTGCAGGGCCAGTGGCGCCATCAGCTTGAGAGCGGTATTGCCGGGGGGGAGTTCCAGCAGGGCCGGCAGGGGGGGCGCCATGGTTCCGTCAGCAGCATTGAAAGCCAGCACCTGCCCGCGGTTGCTGAGTGCGAAGAGCCGCTTGGCATTGGCCGCGACCCCGGCCTGGATATCATCGGGAAAGTGGCTCTGCCAGAGCTTCTGCCCCCGGTGGCGGTCCAGGCAGAGCACTCCGCCTTGTGAAAACGGGTAGTTCTGGCCCGCCAGGCCGAGATAGAGATGGTCACCATGCACTGCAGTTTGGGGCCAGTAAAAGAACAGACTGCCGCTGCTGTATTGCCAGAGCAGAGCAGGATTGTTCTGGACCGCCAGGTCCCAATTGCAGCTCTGGCCGTCGGGGCCGCTGGCCTGGACACTCAGCGCCTGCGGTCCGGACGGCAGGGGGGCGGACAGGCGGGCGCTCCAGGTGAAGACCCCGGTCCGGGTCAATGGCCCTGCTTGGCCGGCACAGGCATACTGCGCCTGCTGGAAGTCATAGCGGGAGTCATAGAGATGCACCAGCAGCTCCTGCCGGGCGAAGAGATTGGCGACGGCGCGGGTGCGGTTGTTCAGGATGCGTGAGCGGGTGGATACAATCCCCTGGCCGGCCTGGCAGTCGATCAGGCGGACCTTCTTGGTGAAATTGCCGAAGTCTCCCCCGCGGTAGGGCATGTTGGTGTTGCAGATGCTACCCGCGTATTCGATCAGGTTGTCGTGGTGGAAATGCGCCCCCAGCCAGGCCAGAATGCGCAGCTGCTGCCGTGCCGCCAGTTCGGCAATCCGGGGTGCCACTGACCGCGGAATATGCGTGACCACAATCACCTGGCTGCCGGCTGGCAAGGACAGCAGCGTTGCCTCCAGCCAGCGCTGGTGCCGGATTTTTTCCCCGGGGAGGAGGAAGTGCTCCTCGGAAACCGGGGCGATGAAATGGATGCCGCCTTGCTGCCAGGACCAGTACGGTGGCCCGAAGCAGTCCAGGAAATTCTTGGTCCCGGGGCTGCTGACCAGCCCGTCATGACCGCCGAACACGGCCCGATAGGGGATGTGGTTTTGCTCGAGGGCATCTTTCAGGGCGGCGAGCTGTTCGGGCTGTCCGTCAGTGCTCAGGTCGCCGGGCAGAGTAATGAATTCAGCTCTCTGGGCGGTCATAATCTCCCGCAGTTCGGCGCAGTCCTGAGCCAGTTCCTGAGCGCGGCCCAGGAAATCATACTGGATGTCACTGCCGTGAATGAAAGTGAAGTCCGGGGGCGGAGCCGGACGCCGGCGCAGCTGGAAATTGCAGGTGTTGGAGCCGGCCTGCAGCCTTGCCCAGGCCTTGCCGGCGGTTTCATAATGCCCGGGGAAACACAGGTACAGAAAACCGCCGCCGTCGCTGTCGAAGGCGAAATCGAAGCTGCCGTCGGGCGCCGGCGCATGATATTGTTCGCCGTCGCAGAGGCGAATTTCTGCGGGATCGGCGCCGAGGATGCGTCCGGAGACACGATAAGTTGTGGTGGCAGACAGCAATGTGCCTGCAGTGCACAGCAATGCTGTCAAGAACAAGCGGTTGAACATCGGTGCGACCCAGTTGCGCGAAGGGGAAAGACTGGCCAGACAAAGCCCAGCAACTATAGAAATGTTAATATATTGCCGCAATCAAAATTTGGAACCCGCGGCAGTTTTTTTCCGCCTTGCCGGCGGTCTATTTCCCAGGGTTTGAGGCTTGGCCCTTTGGCCTATCCGCCTGAGCACAGCACACTGTCACAGGTTATTGTGGCCGGTAAGCCGAGCAGGGTGGCGATGAAGGGGAAAAAAGTGTTCCGGTGGTTTGCATTAAAAAGACGCGGACAATATATTACCCGGCAGACGTTGTTCATTTGCCCACTATCATTTTGGTTGTCAATATGTTTGCCTGCTAAATTTGGAGGTGCCTATGGGACGCAGATTATTTACCCTTATTGAGCTGTTGGTGGTCATTGCGATTATCGCGGTGCTGGCCTCGATGCTGCTGCCGGCTCTGAGCAAGGCCCGGGCCAAGGCCAAGACGACCGGCTGCATCAACAACTTCAAGCAAAATCACCTGATGTGGGTGCTGTACAGCGATGAACATGACGACTGGTATATGCCCGGAAGAATCACCGTGGGTTCCACCAACTGG
>JAAYYJ010000192.1 GCA_012515455.1 Oligosphaeraceae bacterium | reverse complement strand
GGGCGCCATATGAGCGTGCTACGCAAGCTTATTTAGCGAATGCCGCGTCGACTTTCCGGAAGGCCTCGCTGAGGAGTTCGGCTTCTTTCTCGCCCCAGCTCTCATAGATAGTGAGATTGAAGCACTCGTTGGTGGCGGCGACGCCGTTCGGGCAGGGGTACTGGCGGTTGCGATCGCCGTGGTAGAGCGGGTTGTTCCAGGGGTGTTTATTGGGCCGGTCCTGGATCCAGTCGCCGAATGCCACCAGAGCGCCGGCATAAGACACCCCCAAGGGCACGCCTTCTTCCTGCAGAGCCTTGCAGTATTCCTGCTTGCTGCAGGTGATCTGGTCGCAGTTCACTTTCAGGCGCCACCACCAGTACGAATGCTCAGCACCAGGCAGCAGAGCCGGGATGCTGATGGAGCGCAGACGGCCCAGGCAGCGCTCGGCGAGCAGGGCGGCGAATTTCTGCCGGCTGGCGACGATTTGGGGCAGCTTCTTCAGCTGGGCCCGGCCGATGGCAGCGCCAAGCTCATCGAGATTGCAGTTCAAGGCTGGCATGACATTGCCATGGGCGTTGGGAAGATTGAATGGCTTCCCCCGGTCGGCGGCCCGGCGGCACTGCCAGTAGCGCTCTTCAGTCCGGCAGAATACTGCACCGCCCTGGCCGCCGGTGCAGAAATGCTTGCCGAACATCAGGGAGAACGCGCTGTAGGCGCCGAAGGTGCCGACCATCCGGCCGTTGATTTTGGCCCCGTGGGACTGGGCGCAGTCCTCAATCACCGTGATGCCCCTGGCATTAGCGAGCTGCAGTATGGCCTCAATGTCGGCCGGCTCGCCGCCGATATGCGGTACCACGATGGCTTTGGTAAGGGCGTGAGCACTGCCGCAATTTCCGCCGGCCCGGTATTGTATTGCCCGGGAGCAGTGTCGGCGATGACCGGGATGCAGGCATTCATTACGATGGGCATAATGCCGCCCGGGTCGGTGATGGCTCCCACGATGACTTCGGAGAAGGGCGGCAGGTCCAGGGCCCGCAGCGCGACGTAGACCGCGTTGGTGCCGGAGTTCACTCCGTCAGCGTATCCGCCACCCAGGAAAGCAGCGAACTCCTGCCCGAATTGTTCTTCCTCCTCGCCGTGATAGCCGAAGGGTGAGCCGCTGGCGATGCTCTTCTCGAACAGACGGTTGGCAGCCGCCTGTTCCTCTTTGCCGAAATGTCCGCGCGGGGGCAGGGGGCCGGGAATGGCTTTGGGACCGCCGTTGATGGCGAGTTTCTCACGGGTTGACATTGACTGGATTCCTTGCGTTTGGGTTTTTCATTATGTCCAGACTGCTGGCAACAGTAGTACTGTGGAGCTGGGGAGGCTGCTGCAGTGGCTCCCGTTGCTTGCGGAGCGGGGCTTCAGAACTGCTCCGGCTGCAGGCCGATGTCGTTTTTACGGCATTCCGGGTGGGTGGCGAAAAAGTCTGCGAATTCGAAGGGCAGGTATTCTCCTTTCACGAACTTGTGTTCGATCTCGGTGGCTTGTTTACCCATCGCCGCGGTTTCTTCCAGGTAGCGGTTGTCGGATGCGTCATTGACATCGGGGGGATTTTTGAAGCGCAGCAGGTCTGGGAAAGCCCGGAAGGCGGGATTGGCGAAGAAGGATGTGCGGGGCAGCTTGGTATATTTCAGGAAATCCGCGTAGTTGACTTGTTTTGCCACCGGGTCGCCCTCGAAACGGTGAAAGCTGTACAACGCGCGTTTTTCCTCGCTGGAGCGGACGAAGTAGCAGTTCTGTGCTTCACGGATGGATTCGATATTCAGGCAGCTCAGCAGCGGGTTGCGGATTTTCATGGGTATGCAGTCGACAATCAGGTTGTTGCGGATGGTGGCGATTTCCGGGACCAGGTTATGGATGTAGAAGTGGTTGATCTGGTTGTTCACCCAGACGCAGTTGCGGATCAGCAGGTCCGGACAGCGGGAGAAGCTGGCGCCGTGAAAACCGCGGGTGACCACGCAGTTGGCGACGGTCAGATTCTGGACCGAGTTCGCCTGGATGAATACCGGCGTATAGCCGGAGCTGCGGCCGTCATAAAAACAGCGCTGGACAGTGATGTTCTGCCCGCCGTTGATGATCATCCCGGCGGCGCCGTTGTATTCCCGGAAATAGAAGCCGTCGATGACCGTGTCCGGCTTGTTCTCCAGGGTGATACCGATGGAAATGACCCGCTTGCCGTCCAGGCAGACCTTCTCGCCCGGCGCCGCTTTCAGGGTCACTCCCCCGGCGCGGAAATAGAGCGGTTCGCTGTAGGTGCCGCCTTTGACTAGGACTGTGTCGCCGGCCCGGCATTTGTCCAGAGCGTCAGAGATGCTCTCCCCCGACAGGACAGTGTAGGTTTGAGGGCGGTGCTTCTCGGTCGGGGTGGTGAAGCTGAGCAGTTCCGACGCGATTACCTTGCGGGTTAAATCGCGGTCTGCCAGGGAAAACTCCATATTCGCGTGATGCTCACGCAACGGCGTCCGGGACCTGATCTGATAATAATACTTCTGGCCGGGTTTCAGGCCGGTCAGGGTCATGCTGTGGTAGTATCCGCCCGAGAAGGGCTGTCCGAGCGGCTGCAACTGGTCGGGGGTCTCGCCCCAGGACAGTTCGCTGGAGACATCCTCGGCATCGGTCCACCATTCGATATTGGCGGTCTGGTCGGTCAGAGCGAAGACGAAGGGCCCGGTAATGCGGGCGGGGACGGCTTCCCGGATCAGACGGTATGGCCCTGGGCCGAAAGCGTCGAAACCATTGCCGACCTCGGTCAGGCCCAGGATTTCGCCCGGGCCGGTATTGCTGTGGCGGTATCCGCTGGCGTGGCTGAAATCCGCTTTGGCGGCAAAGTGATTATGCGTCACTTGCAGGGCTTGTCCAGCTGCACTGACCTGGTCCCGGAACTCGCAGGACTGGATTTTCGCCTGGTCGCCCTCAAGTCGCACTGGTGCCGAGAAGGCCAGATTTTCCAGGACCAGCCCCGGGCCGCTGCAGGTGCCGCCTTTGATGACTGCAGCGGGGCCGGTACCGCGGGTCTTGATGCTGACATTGGCGGCGCTGATGTTCAGGGGCGGGTATTCACCCGGCGGCAGAAGGATGCTGGCACCGTCGCTGATACCTTCCCAGGAACCGATCTGCACCGCCGCGAGCGGGCGGAAATCGTGGTTGTCAGGGTCGGCGTAATGCAGCGCATACTCCGATTTTTTCAAGTCTTTCAGGGGGGAGATGTCGTTTTTGTTGTAGCCGTTGATGCCGCCGAAGATATTGTTCTGGCTCTGCTTGGCGTTGATGGAAAACTGCGAGTAGCTGTTCTGGAGCCGGCAACCGGTGACCGTGCCTTTGATATTCAGTCCCCCTTCGCCGATGGACCAGCAGTTGTCAATCAGGCAGTCCAGCATCACGCCGTAGAAGCGCACTCCGATAGTCTGGTCGCTTTCGGCGGGGAAGCGGAACATCGAGCGGCAGTTGCGGATGACGTTCCGGGTGCCGTTCCAACCGATGATATTGCCGCCGGAGGTAGGTTGCCGGGAGCCATTG